>JASLGI010000201.1 GCA_030149685.1 Bacillaceae bacterium
AAAATCATATCATCGTTAAAAAATTCTGTGACATTTACTTCTTTATTGACATTTACTTCTTTATTGTTATATAACGTATATTCGATCCCTAATGAATTTAACAACTCCAGTTTCTCAGCGGCTAACTGCCGATTGCTTAATATGCTTTTAGCAGTCTTTTTTAATGCAACAATCACATCTTCAATCTCGTTCTTCTTATTCATTTTCTAGTAACTCCTTAACGGAATGCCGTTTTTATTATATTGTTTGACTTTGATACGCTTCACGCGCCAGCCTTCTGCGCGTAGCTCATTAACTTCTTTTTTGTTGAAGTGGCCATAACGATAGTATGGACCTTTTTTCAATTCATACATGGCCGTTCCTCCTTTTAATAACCTGTTTGTTGCCGATCGTAGTTCATTTCATTCTTCGCTGCATATGCTTGCAATATTTCATCAACGGTGTAGCCATAGCGTTCAGCAATCGCTAAATACACATTAAGCGAACGAACGAATGGCATATGTAAGTCTTTTTTGTCGAAAAGCGCACGTGTGTAAATGTAATGGAATGTCATCAATTCTGATACGACACTTAAATAAAGTTCCACTGTCTCTTTTTCTTCTCGGATAGGTTTGATATAAATGTATTGATCGAACCCAATCACATTACCTAAACTTGCGAAAAAGTGAATGCCGTCCACGTATTCTTCAAGTGCTTTCGTTCGATCAATGTTTTTCGTTTGCTTCCAAAATTTGAATGGTTGTGTTTCATTTGCTTGTTCGGCAATTTCGACAACAAGAGCGAGTAATTGCTCTTTAATGACTTCATCGTGCTTCTTTCCGCTCCTTTGCAAAATGACTGCATCCAATGCTTTTTGCGCTTTTGAAATCTTTGGCCATACTTTGCTGTATTTAGAATGGTAAATCATCATCTATATCTCCCATCGTTGTTTTTTGCGTGCCGAAACCTTTGAATTTATTCGTATTTGACATTGACTTTTCAGGAGCTTCTACTTTTCGTGTTGGCATTGACGGCGCTGTTTCTTCACGTGATCCACGTGATTCTAAAAACTGAATCGATTCAGCAACTACTTCCGTTACATAAACGCGGCGCCCATCTTTCCCTTCGAAGTTTCGTGTTTCAATTCTTCCGGTAATTCCGATTAAACTTCCTTTTTTCATATACGTTACTAATGACTCTGCTTGTTTGCGCCATGCGACACACTGTACAAAATCTGCTTCATTTTCTCCTTGTTGATTTTTAAACGGTCTATTTACTGCCAAAGTGAAATTCGAAACCGCATTACCTGATGGGGTGTACTTCAATTCTGGGTCTTTCGTTAAACGACCGACTAACACAACTTGATTAATCATTTCCGCACTCCTTTTTTAGTAAAAAATTCGTTTCTTTCAACTGTAATTTGCCTTTGGAAATTCCTAAAATTTGTTCAACTTCACGAGCATTTATATTAAAGCGTTGAATTTCTTCTTTAATATCTTTCGCAAGCAATCGTTCAAACATTACTTCGCATCCTTTTCTCGTAGGTTTTCCCCACTTCGTTGGACGCATGCCATCTTCTAACAACACACGCCATGCATGATGCCTGAATATCGCATCATATTTCCCTCTATATTCTTCCGTCCAACGTTCAAAAACGATTGTGCCGCCTTCCACTGTTCCTATCATTGATTACCACCTCTTGTTGTTACTGTTCCATCGTTCACATCAAGGGTTGTTTTCTTGTTCTCGTGATCAATAGCAATCGCTAATTCTGTATCTGGGCGCCATTTGTTGATGTAGTGCATCGCTTCATCGAATTTAACCTTTGGCAAATCACCATAACGTGGAATCGCAAAATATCTCTTAAAACCTCCCCAAAATGTCGAAAAGGCTTTTCTACTTAAAGTTTCATAAGCTCTTGAATGCTTCCCTCCTAGAGCTTCTACAACTTTTCTCGCTCCTCGTTCTTGTAATCTGCGTTCTTGATGGCCATCAATGCGCATATCTGTTTTCAGCATCTTAATATCTTTTTCTTGTTTGTTCATATTCCGTTCGATCAAGAGCATTTTCTTTGATGTTTCAATCGTCAGCTCCATACTTGCGATAAGTTGTTCTTTCTCCGACAACACACGCGGACGTAACGCTTCTTCCATCTCATGAAATCGGTCAATGTATGCAGCAGCGAATAACGTACCTTTCGCTCCAGTCATACGGGTTGCATAAAGTTCGCAACCTTTTTTCGTCAGTTGAAAAGCTGGTCTTGTTTCTCCCTTTTTATCCGTATAGGTAGATGCAATAAAGTATTTTTCAACCGCCACACTTTTGTGGTCGTTGTTTTTTGTTAATTGTTCTGTAACTTTTTGAATATCTCTTAACACTTGATCATGTCTTCGTCCTACCATCTCTGCAACTTCTAAACTTGAAATCGTCATCTGTTCACTTTTATTAGCAACTACTTCTCGTGCATAGGCATATTCATTAATTTGTACCATACTTATCCCTCCATTTAGATAAATTCAAAAATCGTCGTCTGTTCAATACCTTCTTCTGGCTCAA
>JASLGI010000269.1 GCA_030149685.1 Bacillaceae bacterium
TCTCCTCCTGCATAAATGAATCCGCGGAAGACGCTCGGTTTATCACGGTGATGACTAATGTTTTTAATCTTTACGTTACCTGTCGCAAAAATAAACATTGCATCGTCTTTATTATAAATCTGTCCGTCGGCTTTATGTCCGTTCGGATACCCGAAGTGTGAGTGATCAATTTCAACGTCTCCATCGACATACATTAAAAATCGTCCATTCAATGTCGCCTTTCGGATACGAACGTCACCATCTACGAACAATGCACCGTTCAATGTGATATTGTTATGCACTTGAGCTAAGTTTGGATAACCAATAATTAAACGGCGTTGCGGATACTTGTCAGTAGCAGTAGTGTCACTTCCATCAATATCGATACCTGGTACATAATATGGTGCTCGGAAAAATGCACGATTAAAATTAATCGTTCCATTTTTATAAGTATTGGCATTGACAATTTTCCGTGCAAGACGCGTATTCCAGCCGAATACTAAATCTTGATTTTTCATATTGAGATTTAATGTCTTTGTTTCATTACTTGCTTGATCGTCTTCGTTCTTTTCACCACTATCACTGCTATATGGTGCAAGGACGATATTGTTTAATTGGTCTTTTAATAATTTATTAGAGAAGTAATATCGTTTATCCGTGTAAACGAAAGGTGAGTTTTCCTTCATTTTGTTTACTGCATCTTTCGCTTCTTCTTGAATATTTTTACTATATTTATTGATGAATTCTGATGTGACCCACCCATCAATGTTCTCGAAGGTCTTTTTTTCATTAAAATTAGGTTTAATTTCGATTCGTTTCAGTTTGTTTTCTTTGATCCATAAACCGAGTAAGTCCCAAAAACTTGCATCGTTTTTTCGGTAGTTGCGAAGGTCTTCAACGTATTGATTTAACATATTATTAAAGTCGGGTAGTACTTTTTCAACTTCTTCTTGAATGACTTTCATATTATTTTTAAAGTAGATAAGCTCATATAAATCAATTGCTCGATCTAACTCTGTATATTGCGCGGTTACTGATTGTTTACTTCCTAATTTTAAATCATTTATTAATTTATCAGCAGCTTTAACTTCTGTTGAATCTGGGTTTTCATCAATTTTTTCTTGAATAGATTTTGCCATCTTTTGTAATTCTTCGACTGTTTGTTCGATTTCTTCTTTTGAACTATTTTTCGGAGTTAAGTTTATCTTCGATGCATCGAACGGTTTGTCATCATTATTTCCATTATTTTGAATATCGTAAGATCCATCATCAAATTGGACGAGATCAAAGTTTTTTCGGCTGTTTTTATGAGAACAGTTAGTTAAGTTTGATGTTGAGCCTTGACGAGCACTTCCTTTTTCTATACAAGTTTTATCCGGTAATAAAGATTTTGGAGACTGTGTATAGTAAGCTCTCTCCCCGTCATAGTAGGCAGCAGGATTAAATAAGTCTAATTTAGGTCGATAAAATGAGAAGTTTTCGCTTTCATTCAAATATACAGGATGAGTTGGAACAGCATCAAAAATTCCCTTGTTTATATCTTTTGCAGGAATTTTTTCGTCATTTTCATAATCTGTAGTTTCTTTTAACAATTGACCATTTTTTATTAAGTTTTTATACATACTATTAGTTTCAAAAATATCATTTGGAGATTGTTCGATAAATCGTTGTTGATTTATAGTTTTATCTAATAATTTATTCGATTCAAGCAATGCACGATATGAATATTTATCCCGTGTATATTTGAAAATACCTTTTTGATCGGAAGTCACACCTTCGATATCATTAGCTTTTATAAAAGCATCTTCTTTTTTTATGTTATCTTTTTCGAACTTCTTACCATCGCGTTGGTAATAATAGCGATACGTTTTATATCCAAGGAGACCTTGGAAGCTTTCTCCAGAGTTCCACCAATGAGGGTTTCCACCATAAATTAAGTTTCCACCGCCCCATTCTGCTGGGTTAGCATATGTGAAGTGGAAAGAGTATGGGTTGTACATCAGACTGTTTGCGATACGAATATTTCCCATAATGTCAGGTCCCCCAAGTAAATAAGCATTACCTTGACGTTTGAACAACATTTCTTCTGTCGGTGTTTTTGCATAGTTAATACCTGGTTGCACTAAATCTTTATTTTGTATATCATTTATCGCATTTTCACGATCTTGTTTCGAAGCGCCACGATAATTTGTACTTAACACATAATTAAACATCGATGGATAATTAACCATACCAACTTCGATTTCAGTTTCAATCTTTTTAATAACACCTTTTTCTTTTCCATAACTAACAAGTGTTACTAAACGCCGGCCTTCATTGTCTGTTACTTTGTTGATATCTTTCACAAATGCCCGATAGACAAGACCTTTTTCATCCTCTTTTTGAATTAATGATTCATTACCATTATTTTTTACTTTATATTTTTTAATAATTTCTTCTAATTCATTCCCGAATTCATTTTTATTTAAAATAGGAAGACGAGAATGGTCTTTTTCAATTGCATCTTTCGTTTTTTCATACATTAATTCGTTTGCTTCTTCTTCTAAGTTTATTCGAAGTTGTTCTAAACCGAGTTCGGCATTTTTGACAGACTTCATACTACTTTCTCGATGTTCTGTATTTTTCGTTCCCGTGTTTGCTGCAAGTAAGACAGTTGTCGTTAATACGAGCATGAGGACGATCACACCGATTGCTAAGACGAGTGCGCGTCCCCTTTCGTTTTGTAACTGTTTCATCGTAATCCCCTTTCTTATTTATTCGTTGATGTAGTGACTTTTCGTCCATCTGAGAATGAGTATAAAATACTTTCCATGGCGAAAGCGCGCTGTTCTTTTTTAGATACTACATAAAGGACGATTTTATACATTTGTGTCGTATCTCCTGCTCGTCCTTTCAGCGGTTCGATATAAGAATGTTCCGAAATATAAAAATCCTTATGATATAAATCGATTTTTCGACCGTTAGAATAAACATTCATTTTGTTAAATAGATGGTCCTCTTTTTTTCCCTTATCAATCACTAATCCGGTAATTTTTCCATCCTTATCTTCAAAGTAAGCTTTCGATTGTGAAGGTAATTTTTCTAAGTCGTTGACCGATAGCCATTTTTTTGTTCATTACTTATAGGTTCTTCTTTTACTTTTTCGGGTTGATGTTTTTCAGTCAGTGTATGAGTATTTGAATTGTAGACGTTCAAAAATAAGTCAGCTGTCGCTAAATCGACATATGTACGCATATCGTTTTGTAGTTGAATATCTTTCGTCGTTTTTTGACCATAAATAATCATCGAAATGGCTCCAACTGTTACAAGCCCCATAATAACAGCAGCTGCGAGCAATTCGACGAGCGTTAATCCTCTTTCGTTTTTTAACATGAACGTCACCTCCTTGCTACGTTGTAATTGTTAGCGGTACAATGAATGTCAT
>JASLGI010000210.1 GCA_030149685.1 Bacillaceae bacterium
ATGTTGGAATATAAAGCTAAATGGTACGGTAAGCAAGTAGTAGTGGTATCTAAAACGTTTGCTAGTTCTCAACTCTGTTCAAACTGTGGATACCAAAATCAAGACGTTAAAAATCTCAATTTACGTAAATGAACATGCCCATCATGTCATACACATCACGATAGAGATATTAACGCAGGACAGAATCTAAAAAAAGAAGCTGAAAGACTTTTAACCGTAGGGACTACGGGGATAGCCTAATCAATTAGCGTTCGTTAGAACGCTGTACTTAGGAATCTACTAGGCTTTAGCTTAGTGGTAGTTCAACGCTATAGGAAGAACAAAGTGGACTCGATGTCAGTCCATTCAATAGAAAAAGGTGCAATAAGTGAGTACTTATCACACCCAAGTAGAAAAAAGAGAACTCTTTCTAAGACACTTCATGTCGGTGAGTCGTTTGCATTAAGCTAAACACACTTAATCCGAGAATGAAAATTAGAAATAATGTCGATAGCGTAACGAAAGGTTCATCCAATCCGTTACGAATGACGATACCGATATACGTCCAAATAAAGACAAAAATGATTGCAATATCTTCAAAGTGATACAAGAAGTATAGAGCAATACCGGCAGCAATTGTCAGTGAAATGATTGCCCATAAAGGACTGCTAATTCCTAACCCGGACCAGCCGATCAATGTGAGTACATATTTCGTATTGAATAAGAGCATGAGAAGTGACCATCCGACAAGTACACTAATAGGAAAACGTAGAAATTGTGTCGGACGTTCATTACATGCTAAATAAAGTAAAAAAGCAAAAAGAAAAGTAAGCCCACTACAAATTAAAGCAGGAATATAATTTGCTGTATGCCAACTAAAGACGAATAAAACATTCGAACCATTGCTCAAAACGAAATATGCTGTCATACGTGTAGTTAATCGCGTGTTTCGTCGAATGATATCCCATAACCAAAAGCCGAGTAATAAAAACATAATAAATCGTAAGAAAAAAGTATAAGCAGCTGGCATAATGAGTATCGGTAATCGATTGACGATTTCGACCGTAGACCCTCCAGGAAATGGTAAGAAGTCTGCGACGAAGCGTACGACTATGAGAGCGAAGAAAGAGAGTAGCAGTAAAATCTTTTTCATCACACACCCTCCTAGTGACAGTATACAGAGAAATAGAGTAAACTTCTTCCTATTTCTATGAAAAGTTCGTCACAAATTCGTGAGAGAACGTATGAAATCTTTTGAATGAACGGTTGGAGTAAAAAAATAGTGAATGGCTCAGTACAAATGATCTTGAACTTTAAACAAAAGAAAGATGACCTCACTTCGAAAAAGAAAGGAACAATCGGCTATATTTTCTAGAAATGAAAAAAGTTTGCTACAATGAAACGAGAAAGTGAGGAAAAAGTATGTTTGTTTTAGGAAATCAGATTCATTTACGTCTCCTTCGAGAAGAAGATGCTTTTGATTTACTCGTTTTAGCAAAAGAAAATCGAAAATATTGGTCGACATATGAGCCAAGTATGAGTGAGGATTACTACACATTAGATGCGCAAGTGCATCGTTTACGCCATGCCCGTTATGCGTATCAACAAGCGAAAGAGTATCATTTCGGTATTTTTAAGCGAGAAACGGATCGTCTCATCGGTCAAATTTCCCTTTATGATGTGAAACGATTACCTTTTATGAAAGCATCTCTCGGTTATTCATTAAGTGAAAAAGAAACGAAAAAAGGGTATATGACAGAAGCTATTACACTTATATGTCGCTACGGTTATCGTAAGTTGCAACTGCGTCGTATCGAAGCGTATGTATCGCCTAAAAATCTCGGTTCAATTCGTGTCTTAGAGAAAAACGGATTTCAACGAGAAGGATTGATGCGAGATTATTTATATATTCATCGTGAATGGGAAGATCATTACTTATATTCTTTACTTGCAACAGATATGTAAAAAACCCGGCTGTTTTTGCCGGGTTTTATTCGTTTATTTATTTTTTTCTTCTAAGTATTTATAGCCGTCAACAATGACGTCGAGGCGTCCAGTATCAGGATCTGCAACGAGTCCATGAATAGGAATATCTTCAGCCATTAGAGGGTGATTACGTGCTGCATCGACAGATTCAATGACACTTTCTGTTACGTCATCAAAACCACGTAACCAATCACAAAGATCAACACCTGAATATTCTAACATTTTAAATGTTTCAGTATCGATTCCTCGTTTATTCATCGAGCCTTTCATATGATTCACATCAACAGAACTCATTCCGCAATCGTAATGACCGATAATGTATAACTCGTCTGCGCCGAGTTCGTAAAGTGCGACGAGAATACTTCGCATAATTCCTCCGAATGGGTGTGCGATGATCGCCCCTGCGCTTTTAATGATTTTCGCATCACCATTTTTTAAGTTCATCGCTTTCGGCAAAAGTTCAATTAAACGTGTGTCCATACAAGTTAAAATAACAATTCGTTTTTTCGGAAATTTTGTCGTTTGGAACTCTTCATAATCTTTATTTTCTACAAATTTTTCATTATGCTCTAAAATATCATCTAATAGCGTCATCCGCGTCATCTCCTCAAGTTATAAAAACGCTTACATATTCAGTTTATCAGATAAATATCAAAATAAAAAGACTCATTTTTCAAGAATGAAAAAATCTTGAAAAGAATGAGTCTTTCTTAATAGAAGATTGCCTTAAAACGCCCAATTTCCATTGCGGAAAATAGGAATGCTTGACCCATCTTCTCGCGTTGCGTCGATGTTCATTTCTTCAGAACCAATCATAAAGTCAACGTGCGTAATGCTTTCGTTTAATCCGTGAGCGCGTGTTTCTTCAGGTGTCATTTCTTTTCCACCTTCTAAACAAAATGTATAAGCGCTACCGATAGCTAAATGGTTCGATGCATTTTCATCGAAGAGTGTGTTGTAGAAAAGAATGTCTGCATTTGAAATTGGTGAATCGTGTGGCACGAGAGCGACTTCACCTAAATAATGAGAGCCTTCATCTGTTGCGACGAGTTGTTTTAATACATCTTCCCCTCGTTCCGCTTCTACTTCGACGATACGTCCATCTTTGAAAGTAATTTTGAAATTATCGATAATATTTCCACTATAGCTCAACGGTTTTGTACTTGAAACGTACCCATTGACACGTTCGCGATGTGGAACGGTGAACACTTCTTCTGTTGGCATATTTGCCATAAATGTGACGCCGTCTTTATTCACACTGCTTCCACCTGTCCATAAATGACCTTTTGGAAGGCCGATTGTTAAATCAGTGCCAGGTGCTTTGTAATGTAATGAAACGATCTTTTGATCATTTAAATATTGAGATTTCTCATGTAATGTCTCATCTAGTGATTCCCAAGCAGCGACTGGATCGTCGAGGTCTGCACGAACTGCTTTAAAAATAGCTTCCCATAATGCAGGGACGCGCTCTTCTTCAGGAAGTTCAGCGAATACTTCGTCTGCCCAATCTTGGGAAGGAGTGGCGATTACTGTCCAACTAAATCCGTCTGCTTGCATGAGTCGACGGAATTCGACGAGTGCTTTTCCACCTGCTTCTTGTGCTGCACTTAATTTGTTCGCATCAATTCCTGCGAGTAAATTCGGGCCTTCTGACACGATGCTCATAAAAGCAGCGCCTTCTTTTGCAAGCTCTGTTCGTTCCATCGCTTTCCATTCAGGGAACTCTTGAAATGCTTCAAGTGGTGCTTTTTCATATTTTAAACGTGTAACGACATCGTCAGACCAATCAACATATACGTGTTTTGCACCTTCATCATATGCAATCGCTACGACTTCACGAACAAAGTCACGTGCGTCTAATGATGCGCGAATGTGTAAAGTTTGTCCGGGTTGAATATTCGTTCCAACTTTGACAGCGAGCGATGCGTAATTCGAAAGTTTAGTTTTAAAATCCTTCATAAGTAAAAATTCCTCTCTATTTCTGTTATAATAGTATTATGTACAAAGTCCAGTGTCGGATATCTCATAAATTTGAGATGTTGTCTTTTGTATTGGTACTTTGTCTATTATAAAACAGAAGATAACAGATGAAAAGCATTAGACAAATTAGGAGGTTGAGTCATGGATGTTTCAACGGTTGTCGGGTTAATATTTGGAGTTGTTTCCCTCATTGTAGGTATGGCGTTAAAAGGGGTAACACCAGATGCTTTATTAAACCCTGCCGCGATTTTAATTATTATCTTCGGTACGATCGGAGCGGTCGTCATTGCGTTTCCGATGAGCGAAATTAAACGTGTACCGAAATTATTTGGCGTTTTATTTAAGGAACAACAGCTTGCATCAGAAGTTGAATTGATTCAAATGTTTTCAGAATGGGCGGATGTTGCGCGTCGAGAAGGTTTGCTAGCGTTAGAAGCGAAGGCAGATGAGATTGAAGACCCATTTTTAAAAAATGGACTCGGTTTAGCAATTGATGGGCAAAATGCGGATTACATACGCGACGTATTGACAGAAGAAGTTGAAGCGATGGAAGATCGTCACGCAGCAGGAGCATTGATTTTTACTCAAGCTGGTACATATGCACCGACACTCGGGGTATTAGGAGCCGTTGTAGGTCTTGTTGCGGCATTGAAAGATATGAACGATATCGATGCTCTCGGACTTGCGATTTCTGCAGCCTTTATCGCGACGTTACTCGGTATTTTTACAGGATACGTATTATGGCACCCATTTGCGAACAAGTTAAAACGTAAGTCAGCGAATGAAGTGCAACAGAAGATGATGATGATCGAGGGAATCTTGTCTGTACTTGAAGGAGAAGCACCACGTGTCATCGAACAAAAATTAGCATCTTACTTACCGTCGAAAGAACGTAAGCAATTACAAGCAGATTTAGATAGTTAGGAGGCGGAATTGTGGCGAAGAAGAAAAGGCGTAAAAAACAAGAAGATGGCGTCGATGAGTCTTGGCTTTTACCTTATTCGGACTTATTAACTTTACTGCTAGCCTTATTTATCGTTTTATTCGCTTCAAGTTCGCTTGATGAGGCGAAAATGGACCAAATGGCAACAGTGTTTAATGAGATGTTTGATAGTGGTTTAGGGATTATGGAACACGATGCGCCCGTTCCATCACCTGCTGATAATAAAGCAAAAGATGGCGATAACGATGCAACGGACCGCTCTTCTTATTTAGAAGACCAACGTTCATTAAATGAAGCGCAAGCGAAGATGAACGACTTTATCGCAGCGAATGAATTAGAAAATTTATTTGAAACGAAAATGACAGATGAAGGTTTGCTTGTGACGATACGCGACAATGTGTTATTCGATATGGGAGCATCTCATGTAAGTGAAGAACATATGGACTTAGCGCGTGAAATCTCTGATTTGCTCGTTTTTGATCGAGCACGTCAAATCATTATTACAGGACATACCGATAATGTACCTATTCAAACAGAAGAATATAGTTCAAACTGGGAACTAAGCGTTATGCGTGCGGTAAACTTTTTAAAGATTATCGTTGAAAACGAAGACTTAGATCCGGTGAACTTTAGCGCAAAAGGTTATGGGGAATATCGTCCAATCGCTTCAAATGATACACCAGAAGGACGCAGTAAAAACCGTCGAGTAGAAGTGTTAATTCAACCATTAGTGTTAAAAGACGGAACGAAGGTAAACGATACTCCGTAATAAAAAAGAGGTTCAGACAATTTACTGCATTGTCTGAGCCTCTTTAGTTTATTATTACTTACGGAATGAGCCGAGTTCTTCTACGAGAGCGCTCATTTCACTCGGTGTGAAATGGTCGCGTTTTTTAACCATATTGTACATAAATAAAATATCTTCATAATGTGCTAAGTCGAATGATTCTGGATCTAATGCGTCGACATTAGCCATTTTTAATTTATCTTTCATACCTTCGATCATATGTACGAGGTTTTCTTCTGTCGCTTGATTTAAATTCATTGTCTTCCTCCCTTTCCTCTTCTTATGTATCATGTCATGTCTTTATATCCTCGTCAATAAGAAGTATGGAAAGAAAAAAGAAAAAAGACAGTTGAACATTTGTTTCTGACAGGTGAAGTCGGGTATACTAGCACGTAGGGATTAAGAACAAGAAAGGAGTTTTTTTATGGGTAAAAGTAAATTAGGTAAAATGATGCTTTTAGGTGCCGTTGTCGGAGGTGCCCTTAGTTTGTTCGATCGTACGACAAGAGAGATTGTCAAACGCCGAGCAGAGACCGTTACATATTATGCGAAAAATCCAGATGTTTTACAACAAAATATTGAGCAAGAAGTGACAAAGTGGACGAATGTGTACAATCGTTTCACACGTGAAGCAGAAGAAATCGTTGATCAAGTGAGTCAGTTGAAAGATTTAACACCTCAAGTGAAATCACTCGTAGAAGAGACGAAAGAAGCGTTTGAAGAGACCGTCGACAACGAACGTCGATAAAGGAGCGCAACTGATGGGAAAGAAAAAAGAGAAAAATAAATTCATTCAGAAAAAAGACGAATTTATGGAAGAGACGAAAGTCGGACAATTTATCGGTGATGTGAGTGAAAAAGAAATAGAAGAGTTTGATACAACGACGACGGATGGTTTTATTAAACAATTTATCGTTCGTCTTCAAAAAGTAGATATTAGCGGGCTCGGTTCGCAGCTCGCTTTCTTCTTTTTATTATCACTTTTCCCCTTACTTATTTTCCTCATGACACTTCTTCCGTTTTTGAATTTAGATCATATGCAAATATTTGAGTTTATTCATGACTATGCACCGGAAAATGTCGCATCCCTCATTGAAACGACATTGAAAGAAGTGTTAGAAACACGTAGTGGTGGGTTACTTTCAATTGGTGCGATTGCAACGATTTGGTCCGCTTCAAAAGGAATGAATGCATTAACGAAAGCATTGAATCGTTCGTACTTTGTAGAGAAAGAACCGAACTTTTTAATTACACGATTAACGGCTGTTTTACTAACGGTTTTATTGATCGGCGTCGTCGTCGTCGTTTTAGCATTTCCGATTTTTGGAGAGTTTTTAGGATCTATTGTGTTTTCATTTATCGGTGCTGAAGCGCCATTTATCGCTTTGTGGGAACAAGTTCGTTGGACAGTTCCACCGATTTTAATATTTGCTGTATTTACGCTTATTTATTGGCTCATTCCGAATCAAAAAATTCCTTTTGTGACGGTGTTACCTGGAGCAATTTTAGCGACAATCGGTTGGATTGCAACGTCTTATTTTTTCTCGTACTACATTAGTAATTATGGGAATTACTCAAGTACGTATGGAAGTATCGGGGCAATTATTATTTTAATGATGTGGCTTTATATTTCCGCAATGATTTTAATCATTTGTGGACAAGTGAATGCAGTTGTCTTTGATCGTCATCGCTTACGACAAATGAAAGAACAATCGAACGAATAAAAAATCTCGACTCCCCTCATGAAAGGGAAGTCGAGATTTTTTTAATCCATACTATTTAACATGCGTAAACCGTTTAAGATCACGAGAATTGTACTTCCTTCGTGCCCGATTACTCCGAGTGGAAGTCCGACCATTTGGAAGAAGTTACCGACGATTAATACGGCGATAACAGCAACAGAGAAGAATACGTTTTGTTTAACGATTCGTTGCATTTTACGTGATAATTTTACTGTATAAGCGATACGTGATAGTTCGTTTTTCATTAAAACGACATCGGCTGTTTCTAGTGCAACGTCTGTTCCTTCGCCCATTGCGATACCAGAAGTTGCTGTAGCAAGTGCTGGTGCGTCGTTAATTCCGTCACCGACCATACCGACTTCACCGTCTTCTTTTAATAAACGGTTCAGTACTTTCATTTTCGTTTCTGGGAGACATTCTGCTTGGTACTCATCAATACCGACTTCTTCAGCAATGACACGTGCTGTCGTTTCATTGTCTCCTGTGAGCATGACTGTTTTAATGCCTAGCGCCTGTAAGTCTTTAATCGCTTGGACAGCCTCTGGGCGAACCGTATCTTTTAAGGCAGCAGCTGCAATAATACCTTCTTCATCTTTCATGAAGAAGACAGTTTTACCTTCAGCTGCGAGTTGCTCAGCAATCCCGTTATTAAATGTAGATGTTAATTGTTCTCCGATAAAGCGTGGGTTACCGACTAAAATTTCACGTCCGTCTTTGAAGCCACGGAGTCCATGTCCTGGCACGTCTTCAATTTGAATCGAGCGATCAATTGTTACACCATGCGTATCTGCATATTTGACGATCGCTTGAGCGAGTGGGTGGTTCGATTGTGATTCGATACTTGTAAGAAGAGTTAATGCTTCTTTTTCATCGAAGCCATCACGAACGATAAAGTCTGTAACGACTGGCTTCCCTGTCGTCAATGTACCAGTTTTATCAAACGCGATCGTTTTCATTGATCCGAGGTGTTCTAAGTGAACGCCGCCTTTAAATAATACGCCACGTTTTGCCCCGTTAGAAATAGCAGCAAGTGTTGCTGGCATAATCGAAGCCATGAGCGCACAAGGGCTTGCAACGACGAGCAATACGATCGCACGATAGATCGACTCTTCCCACGTCCAACCGAGCAAGTAATGTGGAACAAACATCATAAGAATAGTCGCTGCAACGACGATTTTCACGTATTTCCCTTCAAAGCGTTCGATAAATTGTTGAGAAGGTGATTTCGCATCTTGTGCTTCTTGTACCATTTGAATAATTTTATGGAAAAGTGTTTCTGTACTTGGTTTTGTCATTTCCATTTCGATCGCGCCGCTCATATTTACAGTACCTGCGAAAAGTTCATCTCCTTCTTCTGCAGTTACTGGTACCGATTCACCGTTGATTGCTGACATGTCGATAGACGTTGTACCATTTGTAATGACACCGTCAACAGGAATGCGTTCACCAGGGCGAACACGTAATTTTGCGCCGACTTCTAATGAATCAATCAATACTTTTACTTCTGAACCGTCTGGTTGGATGAGCCAAGCTTCTTCTGGTTGCATATCCATTAAAGCAGAAATTTCTTGGTGGCTTTTTCCGAGTGTGTATGTTTCGAGTGCTCCACTAATAGCGAAGATGAAAATTAAAATAGCACCCTCTGTCCAGTAGCCGATAGCAGCTGCTCCGACAGCGGCGAAAACCATTAACATTTCAACGTTTAGTTCTTTATTGGCAATCGTTTCCTCGATACCTTCTTTCGCTTTTGCGAATCCTCCGATAATAAAGGCGATGACGTAAACGACAATCGATGCCGTTTCGAGATCTTTATATCCGAGATACCAAGCGATAGCGATGAGAATACCAGCGACAATTGCTGCTGTTAACTCAACTTTCGCTTCCCAATTCGCAGAACGCTTTTTCTCAGGTTCTTTTGATTTTTCGATATTACGTTCTACACAAGTTGTCATATGTAACTCCTCCTAATTGATAATTCGTTTCATTTGGTAGTTTTTTATTGTAGTCAATGAAAGTTGGTATCATCGACTCTCTTGCAATTGATAACGGTTATTGATAATTATTTCTTCTTTATAATCATTACTGTTTACTATATTACTCCAATCGGTAATAATTGCAATAGTTATGAATTGAAAAGACGAAAAAAACCGCAACAGATGTGAACGTTGCGGTTCGTTATCAATTAGGAGAGAGAATAAAAGCTATTCTCAATTAGAGTAAGTCTTTTAAAGCATCTTGCAGTTGAGGATATAAAAATTTGTAACCATTGTCTTCTAACACTTTCGGAACGACACATTGCCCTTTTAATGCAATTTCTGCTTTTTCACCGAGTACGATATGGAGTAAAAAAGCAGGTACTGGGAACCAATGCGGTCGGTGTAACACTTTTCCAATCGTGTGGCCAAACTCATCCATACGAACAGGGTTTGGTGCTGTTAAATTCACAGGTCCTGAAATTTGTTCGTTTTCGATGAAAAAGGCGATCGATTGTACGATGTCTTGAATATGCACCCATGACACCCATTGACGCCCGCTACCGACTCGTCCACCACCGAATAGTTTATATGGAAGAGACATCATCGGTAAGGCGCCTCCTTTACTTGATAAAACGATACCGAAACGCATGAACACTGTTCGAATCCCGTCTACTCGTTGAAGTGTAGATGTGAGACGTTCCCAATCTCGAACGGTTTGTGCTAAAAAGTGTTCATTTTCAATGGCGCTCGTTTCGTCGTAAACAGCTGTTTCAGAAAATGGGTAAATGCCTGTTGCGCTCGCTTGGAAAATCGCTTTCGGTTGATAGTCATTTGCTCGGATCATGTCAATCAATGCATTCGTCGCGTCCATTCGACTATTGTAAATTGCTTGTTTATGTTTTTCTGTCCAACGCCCTTCATTAATCGAAGCCCCAGCTAAGTGTACATAATAATCGATCGGTGGGAGATCTGTCGGTGTTTCTCCTTGCAACCATTCGATTTGGCTATACGGAGAAGATGGATCTTTTTTTCGCGTGAAAATGTGAACGATATGCCCTTCGTTTTTAAAGTGTTCAGCAACTGCTTGACCGACGAGTCCTGAACCTCCTGTAATTCCAATATGCATAAAAAACATCCCCTTTCTATGATTATTGTAACAGTAACAGGTATACTAGTATATGTCGAAAGGAGGCACATCGATGGCAGTCATTACGAAAATTACGCGTCAGAAGCGTAATGAAGAACGTTACAATATTTTTTTAAATGATGAATATGCATTTAGTGTCGATGAGTCTGTACTCGTCAAATACCGATTAACAAAAGGAATGACGATCGATGAATGGACATTAGGCGAATTGACATATGAAGATGAAATTGAAAAAGCCTTTCAACGTGGTGTTGATTATGTCAGCTATCGCATGCGAAGTGAGCTCGAAGTGAAACAACATTTATTAAAAAAAGAGTTCGGAGAAGCAGTAATACTCGAAGCGTTAGCGAAAATGAAGCGTGTCCAACTGCTCGATGATTACGCATTTGCTGTTGCATATATGCGTACACAATGGCGCAGCGGAAAGAAAGGTCCGTCGTTAATTCGACGAGAGCTTTCACAAAAAGGGATTGACCGGTCCATACAGGAGGAAGTTATGAGTCAGTACGATGAAACATCTCAATATGAAGCTGCAATGAAACTTGCCGAAAATACGAAGCGTTCGAATGAGCGTCATGCTCCAGAAGCAGTAAAGCGAAAAATTTATCAGCGACTTTTACGTAAAGGATATTCATCAGATCTTATTCAACAAGTAATCGATGAGATTGACATTGAGCGGGAAGAAGATGAATGGACAGAAATTGTCGAACGTGAAGGGGAAAAAGCGTGGCAACGTCACTCGCGTAAATATAGTGGATACGATCGGAGCATGCGTGTAAAACAAGCCCTTTATCGAAAAGGAATTCCTTTTGAAAAAATCGATGAATTTATAGAAATGAAGGAGAATGAAGAAGATGTCACATCTTGATAAATCATATGACGATATGACAGAACATGAAATTCGTCAACGTATGGCGTATTACCGTGAAAAAGCACGTAAAGCTCAACAACTAGGAGTTATTAACGAGTTTGCTGTTTATCAACAAAAAATGATCATTGCTCAATCTCACTTAGTCGACTTATCGACAATTATTCCAGGAGAAGTGTATCGAATTGAAGGAGAGCCAGGTGTATATTTTCAAGTTGATTATTTAAAAGGACGTTTCGCTTGGGGATATCGTTTAGGTGAAAAGACAGAAATCGAAGCACTTCCGGTTGCATTACTTACACCTGTAAAAGTGATTTAACGATAAAAAAGGCTGCCGGTTATCCGTGCAGCCTTTTTCATTATGAATTCGCAATTTTTTGCTGGAGTTTTTCTTCAGAGAAAATCCACCCTGTATAAGAACCGTGTATATGTTGCTCGTCGTCGACGTGAGCGACAGCGACAAATGGGTAATAACCTTTACTTCTGTAACGTAAGTCAATGAGACGAACTTCTGTACATCCGTCATCACGACGTTCCATTTCCCAACGGTACGTTGGAGAAAAACCCATAAACACTTGAATGTTCGGGTCTGTCATTGCTGCTTGTACTGCTGGGTGATCGGTCGGTAATGGCGCTCGGTCGAATTCATCGTAAATGTTAACAGAACGTCCGTAAGCACGCCCGACATAATATTTTGTTGGACTAGATGCTGCGACACGCCATTGGAAAAAGCGCATCGTCGGGGCAATGAAAATGTCCGTCGCATCTGGTAATGTAGACCGGACAGCATTTAAAATTGCTCGTTTCAAAGCAAAACGCGTGATATAATAGACGATTAACGCACCGAGTAAAATAAGCATTGTCCAAACAGGGTCTGTGCCGAACCACCAAAAACTAAAGGCGATCAAATGCATCGCGAAAATAATCGGGTCAAAGGTGTTAATGACACTTAAAGCGACCCACTTTTTCGAAAATGGTCGCAATGCTTGTGTGCCATAGGAATTAAATAAGTCGACGAAAACATGTAAAAATACCGCGAGTAATGACCATAAAAGGACATGGGTTAAATTGGCGGAAGAAAAAATGAATGATAAGATGACCGTAATTAAAATCGGCCAAAGTAAAACCGCTGGAATGGAGTGTGTAATCCCGCGATGATTTTGAATATAGACCGCGTTATTTTTTAATTTTAATACGGTGTCTACATCCGGAATGAGTGAACCTACCATTACCCCTGTAACTACGGCATAATACGTTGTCGGTTGTGACGCAACGACAGGATCAATCAAAGCGAGTCCACTCAATGCAACTCCCATTGCAATATGTGTGCCTGTGTCCAAAAAACCACTCCTTTAAAAAATAATATATCTAAGCATTCCGAAGAATGGAAAAGACCTTCTCTCTCCATTATACGTCCAAAAAATAGGAAACGAAAAATATATGCAAAAAGGATGAAAAAAATGCAAAATATTGAACGATTTCAGAAAGATTTACTCCATTGGTACGATGAGGTGAAGCGAGACCTTCCGTGGAGAAAGACGACGAACCCATATTACATATGGATATCCGAAATTATGCTTCAGCAAACACGAGTTGATACCGTGATTCCGTATTATGAACGTTTTATTGAAAGATTTCCTCGTATAGAAGATTTAGCGAACGCAGAAGAACAAGAAGTATTAAAGTTATGGGAAGGACTCGGATATTACTCTCGTGCACGTAACTTACGTCTCGGTGCACAACAAGTTGTTGAAAAATATGATGGAGTTGTGCCGGACACACGAAAGGAAATTTTAACGATTCGTGGAATCGGCCCATATACGGCGGGAGCAATTTTAAGTATCGCTTATGGGAAACCGGAACACGCTATCGATGGTAATGTTATGCGCGTCATGAGCCGGTTATTTTATTTAACAGACGATATTTCCAAAGCGAAGTCGAAAAAAGTGTTTGAAGAAGTAGTGATGAAAACGATGGCCACTGAAGACCCTTCCTCTTTCAACCAAGCTTTGATGGAACTTGGTGCGACGACATGTACACCGACGAAGCCGATGTGTTTACTCTGTCCAGTCAATGCACATTGTGAAGCATTAAAAGAAGGCGTACAAGAAGAACTTCCCGTGAAGACGAAAAAGACGAAAGTAAAAGAGAAAATTGTTTTACCTTTCGTTTTAATAAACGAACAAAATGAAGTGCTCGTGCGTCAACGTCCTAAAGAAGGTTTACTCGCAAATTTATGGGAGTTTCCTTTTATTGAAGTGTCCAAAAAAGAAACGATTCGTGAATCTGTTGAAAAAATGAGTGGACAATTAGGAATAACGATTAAAGATTATCAACAAGGAGTTTCGTATAAACATATATTTTCTCATCTCATTTGGTATATTACTCCAATTTTCGCAGAGGTAGATGGAGCAGAAAGTATAGAAAATATGCATTGGGTCACATGGAAGGGACTTGAAGAATTACCTTTGTCCGTACCTGTATTAAAGACGATTGAACAAGTGGAATCACAATGGAATAGTACCACATGAAGTGAATTATTGGTATAATGAACAAATAAAAAGAAACGGCACTGAAGAAGGGGTCGGGTGATATGATGTGAATATGCCGCAAGAAGGAGAAACACTTCAAATTCATAGTTATAAACATGATGGACATATTCATCGTGTATGGCAAGAGACGATTATATTATCAGTAAACGATCCTGTCGTGATCGGTGCGAATAAACGAACGCTTGTAACGGAGTCCGACGGTCGAACGTGGTTGACGAGAGAGCCGGCGATCTGTTACTTTCATGCGGAACATTGGTTCAATATTATTTGCATGTTACGAAAAGACGGGACGTATTATTATGTCAATATGGGTACGCCGTTTCTTTATGAAAACGGTTGTATGAAATATATTGATTATGATTTAGATTTTAAAGTATTTCCAGATATGAGTTATATCGTCTTAGATGAAGATGAGTATGCATTTCATCGGAAGAAAATGAACTATCCGAAAGAATTAGATGCGATCATGGAAAAAGAGATGGACGTACTCGTCAGTTGGGTAAAAGAAAGAAAAGGTCCTTTTGCTCCGAAGTTTATTGATCGTTGGACGAAAAAATATTATGAACAAAAAGAGTAGATGCCTCGCTGCTAGAGCAGCAGGCTTTTTTGTTAGGAGGAAAAGGGATGGAACAAAAAAGCGCTGTGCGGAGATATATGAAGTTTGTTAAACCGTACCGCTGGGAGATTTTATTAACGATTTTTATCGGAATTTTGAAATTTGCGATTCCGTTATTTCTCCCGTTTCTCATAAAGATAGTTATTGACCAAGTCATTTTATCAGAAACATTAAGCGCAGCGGAGAAGACGAATCAGTTATTTCTTTATTTAGGAATTACTGCGGTGTTATTTTTCGTTATTCGCCCGCCTGTCGAGTATTACCGTCAATATTTTGCGCAAAATGTCAGCAATAAAATTTTATTTGATATTCGTCAACATATTTTTGGGCATTTGCAAAAGTTAAGTTTGCGCTATTATTCAAACACTCGTTCAGGAGAGGTTATTTCTCGAGTCATTAATGATGTCGAGCAAACGAAAAACTTTATTATGATTGGTTTGATGAACGCTTGGCTCGATATTGCGACAATATTGATCGCCATCATGATTATGTTATCGATGGATGTAAAATTAACACTCGTCACATTGATTGCATTTCCATTTTACGCTTGGAGTGTGAAGTATTTCTTCGGACGCCTCCGAGGATTGACGCGTGAACGTTCACAAGCGTTGGCAGACGTTCAAAGTTATTTACATGAGCGGATCGACGGCGTCAATGTCATTAAAAGTTTTGCATTAGAAGATATCGAACGTAAAAATTTCGATGAAACGAATGGACGTTTTTTAGAAAAAGCATTGAATCATTCACGTTGGAATGCCAAAGCGTTTGCGGTCGTTAATACAATTACTGACGTAGCGCCGCTATTAGTCATTGCGTTTGCAGGATATCAAGTGATCAATGGACATTTAACGATTGGAACGATGGTTGCCTTTATCGCTTATATCGAAAGGCTTTACAGTCCACTTCGTCGATTAGTGAATTCATCGACAGCACTAACACAGTCATTTGCATCGATGGACCGTATTATTGAGTTGCTCGATGAACCGTATGACATTGTGGATAAAAAAGATGCATTGCCAATGACAGGTTTGAAAGGAGACGTTCGTTTTCGTCAAGTAGACTTCGGCTATACAGAACATGAACTCGTATTAAAAAATATCGATTTTCACATACGTCCTGGAGAGACCGTCGCTTTCGTTGGGATGAGTGGAGGAGGAAAGTCAACGATTGTCAGTTTAATTCCTCGATTTTTCGATGTGACAAGTGGTGCTGTTGAAATCGATGGCATCGACGTTCGAGAGATGCAAGCTCGTTCGTTACGGAATGAAATCGGAATCGTTATGCAAGACAATATTTTGTTTAGTCATTCGGTTAAAGAAAATATTTTAATGGGGCGTCCAGAGGCGACAGATGAAGAAGTAATCGCAGCGGCGAGACTAGCGAATGCCCATGACTTTATTATGAATTTACCAGAAGGATATGATACTCCTGTCGGTGAGCGAGGGGTGAAATTATCAGGTGGTCAAAAACAACGAGTCGCGATCGCTCGTGTATTTTTAAAAAATCCTCCGATGATTATATTAGACGAGGCAACAAGTGCGTTAGACCTTGAAAGTGAGGCACTCATTCAACAGTCATTGAATGAGCTAGCACAAAATCGTACGACTTTAATCGTCGCTCACCGTTTATCAACGATTACAGACGCGGATCGGATTTTCGTTATCGATCATGGAGAATTAAAAGAAGTAGGAACACATGAAGAACTAATGAAGAAAAATGGAATCTACGCTGATTTATTCCGCGTGCAACACTTATAAGTATGAAAAAGAGGCTGGGACAAAACCTAGCCGAATAAAAACCCAGTATCCCTTTATTTTGAAATAGGTGGATGCTGGGTTTTATCTTTATGCACAATTCTTCGGATTTGTGTAAAAACCCCAACATCTATTAGAGAAACTGAAAAAGACACTTGAATTTTTAATCATTCAAGTGTCTTTTGTTATTGAGAGACTGTTTTTTCCCAAACTCTTTTGATTTAGTAAATCGTTTCTTCTAACTCATCCATCGTCGTATCTTTATGATGATGATGATAAACAGAAATGAGTGTTTCTAGTCGTTCAAGTTGTTCGTCGTAATAAAGAATTGCTGATAAAATGTGTAATAAATGGTACGCGCTGAATCCTTCTTCCTCTTCTTCTGTCACTTCAATCGTTCGGAGGAAAATATCCATTACTTCATGACGCTGCATATAATCATCTTGGCGTTGTTGGTGAACTTTTTTTGATTTTAATTTGCCGACAAATTTTAAATGTAGTTGTTCATGATACGTAAGCAACATATCGAGTCTTTCTTGAATCATCATGCGGAAATGTTCGGGTAGTTCAACGAGTTCGTTTTCGTATAAGTGTAGTTTACGAAGAACGTCGATGCTACTACGAGAAGCATTTAATATTTGGCGATAAACAACAAGTTTTCGTGCTTTTTCATAATCGTTACGGTTAAATACGGAACGTTCTTCTCGATAAAGTTTATATAAATCTTCCGCATCTTTTAATGAATCTTCAAGACGAGATAAGGTTTTTTTCGTTGCAGCGTGTTCTGACGCTTGTCGACTCGCTAATCGTGTCCAACGGATAATTTCATCTTGCATTTCATGAATCGTTTCAAACAATTTTGTCTCATGACGCGGTGGTAAAATTGCGACATTTATAAACGATGCAGCGAGTACTCCAGTAACGACTGTAGCTAAACGAAGCAAAGCAAATTCTAAGAAAGCATCATCTTGAATTTCCATAATTGCAATCATAGTTACAAGGGCTAAAGAGAGCGACTTTTCTAAGTCAAATTGAATCATAATTAAAATGATTACTACTGCAGCGAGCCCGACGACGACGAGTTGATGACCAAACATTAAAGCAAAAGAAATAGCTACAGCAGCACCGATAATATTCCCTTGGATTTGCTCAATAAATGTTAAGTAGGACCGATAAATAGATGGTTGAATTGCGAATATTGCTGCGATTCCTGCAAAAACAGGATTTGGTAATCCGAAGAGCTTTGCTAGAAATAGTGCAAAAACGATCGCAATACCGGTTTTGAAAATACGCGCACCGAGCTTCATAACGTCATCCTTTCTATATACTAAGTATCTTTATTTTAATCAATTGCATGAAAAAGACCAAACAAATTGAAACGTAACTACTGTTTCTGTACGATGAAAATGATGAAAAATTTAAGGAGGAACAATGATGACAACATTAAAAGGAGAACAAGCACCGCTTTTTACTTTACCAAATGAGAAAGGGGAAAATGTATCGTTAGAAGATTTTCGAGGGAAGTATGTCGTTTTATATTTCTACCCGAAAGATAACACACCAGGATGTACGACAGAAGCACTTGATTTCACTGCAGCCCTTCAAGATTTTGAAAAAGAAAATGCTGTTGTATTAGGAGTGAGTCCGGACAGTGTAGAATCACATGCGAAATTTGTCGAGAAAAAAGAGATTCCTTTTCATTTATTAGCAGATGTAGAAAAAGAAGTTGCTAATTTGTATCACGTATGGGCGTTAAAAAAGAATTTCGGTCGAGAATATATGGGGATTGAACGATCGACATTTTTAATTGATCCTGAAGGAGCCATTATCGAAGAATGGCGTCGCATTCGTGTAAAAGGACATGTTGAAAAAGTATTCCAAGCATTAAAAGAAGCACGTGAATAAATAAAGGGGGACTCTTTATGGATGTTTTATTTACATTTCCATTGAAAGAAGAATTAAAACAACCGCTCATTCAACGTTTTCCTAAATGTCGTTTTACATTTAGTACGATCGATGATGCTGTCATCGAACGCGCATCTGTTATTGTCACTTACGGAGAAGACGTAACGAAGGAAACGCTCGACCGAGCTCATAACTTACAATGGATCATGGTAGCGAGTGCAGGAGTAGAAAAAATGCCACTCGAAGAGATGAAAAAGCGCCAAATTCCAATGGCTAATGTCAGTGGTATTCATAAAACGCCAATGGCTGAAGCAGTACTTGCTCATATTTTAGCACAAGCTCGGGCTTTACCGACGATTTATGAGCGTCAAGAGAAAAAAGAATGGAACAAAAAAATTCATTCAACAGAATTACGTGATAAAACAGCGCTAATTTTAGGCCCGGGTGCAATTGGGCAAGAAATTGGTCGTTTACTTCAAGCATTTCATGTTCGAACGATTGGATGTAACTATTCTGGTGAAAAGAGACCTCATATGGACAATATTATTTCATTCAAACAATTAGATAAATATATTGATCAAGCAGATTTCTTTATTTCTGTCGTTCCGAGCACGAAAGAAACGCGTGGAATGATTACAAAAGCTCATTTCGAAAAGATGAAGAATAGTGCTTTCTTTTTAAACTTTGGAAGAGGAGACCTTGTGAAAGAAGAAGATCTCGTTTGGGCGTTAGAAAACAAGCAAATTGCTCGAGTGATACTTGATGTATATGAGGAGGAACCGTTGCCAAAAACGAGTCCTCTTTGGACATTGGAAGGTTGTACAGTTTCCCCTCACGTATCGAGCTTTTCTGGAAAGTATTTGGAACGTTCCATGCCAATTATTGAAGCAAATCTTTCAAGGTATCTTGAAGGTCGAAATGATTTTATAAATAAAATAGATTTGACGAAAGAATACTAGTTATCCTATAGTAAACGAATGAGCAAACCTATTGACTGAAATAGCTTTGTCATATATGATTATTATAATCATTACAAAGTGATAAGACTTATTAAGTGAAATCACTTAAATAAGTCTCAATTTATAGATTGGAGTGAGAGCGATGTCTAGAGAACATTACATTCAAGACGCTCTATCAACATTGAAGGAAAACGGTATCCGTATTACTCCACAACGACAGGCGATTTTAGAGTTTTTGATTACAACGAATATACATCCAACAGCAGATGAGATTTATCGTGCGCTCGAGAAAGAATTTCCAAATATGAGTGTTGCGACTGTCTACAACAACTTACGTGTATTTCGTAATGTCGGACTTGTAAAAGAATTAACATATGGTGATTCTTCTAGCCGTTTCGATTATCGTTCACATGATCATTACCATGTAATTTGTGAAGAATGCGGAAAGATTGTTGACTTTCACCATCCGGGATTAGAAGAAGTTGAGCAGCTCGCTTCTCATATGACAAACTTTGAAGTAAGTACGCATCGTTTAGAAGTATACGGTGTTTGTCCGGATTGTGTAGCAGAGCGAGAAAAAGAAGCACAATAAACAACGGAAAAAGAGTACGAGAAATCGTGCTCTTTTTTCTTTTGATTTGTATAAAAAGATGTGGCATCGGAATAAGATAATACGTGTTGAGCTTTTTTAATGATCTCGTTCAGCGATTGGACGCATGAAAAAAAGATATATATTATATATTTCTATATACTGATGGCTGTATATATAATGAAGAGAAAAAATCTAATTAAAAAAACTCTAAAAAACGTTGACAAAATATTTTTTGTTGTGGTATAGTTGTATTTGTCGTTCAGGAGAGATGAAATAAAAGCTTGACATTAGAAGTTGTCGAATGCTATATTAGAGTAGTCGCAAAAAACGACAAGATGAACATTGAAAACTGAACAGCAAATGTTGAACGAATTATTTGTTCGTTATCATTCGACCCCGTCGAGTGAAACGAATTTTGGTTATAACATAGCCAGTTAAGAAATCGAGCTAATCGAATTTCTACATTATATGCTCAA
>JASLGI010000216.1 GCA_030149685.1 Bacillaceae bacterium
AAATCAAGAATTTTTCAACAAGTTGAAAATGGTGTGTATACACGCGCCGCAATCATCCATACATTACTTCAAGGGAGGAATTCATAATGAGCTTACTTATTAAAAACGTACAAATGTTAAATGGGAACGATGAATTATTACAAACAGAGGTGTATATCGAGGGTGGAAAAGTTGCAGCAATCGGAAATAACTTAACGGTTGATGCAGCGCGTACAATCGACGGGAAAGGCCGTTTACTTTCACCAGGATTTGTCGACGTACACGTACACTTACGTGAACCAGGTGGCGAGCATAAAGAGACGATTGAAACAGGAACACTTGCAGCAGCAAAAGGCGGTTTCACAACGATTTGTGCTATGCCAAACACACGCCCAGTGCCAGATACGAAAGAAAACTTAGCACATGTGAATGAGTTAATTGAGAAAAAAGCAAAAGTACGCGTGTTACCTTATGCATCGATCACGATTCGTGAAGCAGGAAAAGAATTAACAAATATGCCTGTATTAAAAGAAGGTGGCGCATTCGCTTTCACAGATGATGGTGTCGGTATTCAAGAAGCAGGAATGATGTATGAAGCAATGCGTAATGCATCTGCGATTGATATGCCAGTCGTAGCACACTGTGAAGATAATTCACTTCTGTATGGTGGAGCAATGCATGAAGGGACACGTAATAAAGAATTAAACATTCCAGGGATTTTATCTGCAGCAGAATCTGTGCATATTGCACGCGACGTTTTACTCGCTGAAGCAGCAGATGCTCATTACCACGTTTGTCACGTAAGTACGAAAGAGTCAGTACGCGTCATTCGCGATGCGAAACGAGCGGGAATTCGTGTAACAGCAGAAGTAACACCTCACCATTTACTTTTAACAGAAAATGATATTCCAGGGGACGATGCAGACTTCAAAATGAACCCACCACTTCGAGGTCAAGAAGATTTAGAGGCGTTAATTGAAGGATTAGAAGATGGTACGATCGACTGTATCGCAACGGACCACGCGCCACATACAGCTGAAGAAAAAGAAGTTGGATTTAAACGCGCACCGTTCGGTATTACAGGATTTGAAACAGCATTCCCACTTCTTTACACGAAGTTTGTTAAAGAAGGTAAATGGACATTACAACAGCTCATTAACTGGTTAACAGAAAAGCCAGCCGATGTATTCGGTCTCCCTTATGGACGTATTGAAGTAGGCGGACATGCAGACTTAACATTGATCGATTTAGAGAAAGAACAAGAAATTGATCGCGCAACATTTTTATCAAAAGGGAAAAACACACCATTTGATGGTTGGAAAGTTGCTGGATGGCCAGTAGCAACAATCTTTAACGGTGAAGTAGTATGGGAGGATGAACAGTAATGGAGAAACGTTATCTCGTATTAGAAGACGGAACGATTTTTGAAGGATATGCATTCGGTTCGAAAGAAGAATCAATAGGAGAAGTCGTATTTTCAACAGGTATGACAGGATACCAAGAAATCATCTCTAACCCGTCAGCGTGTGGACAAATTATCGTTATGACATACCCAGCAATTGGTAACTACGGCATTAACCGTGATGACTATGAATCGATTGAACCTGCATTAAATGGTTTAGTCGTTCGCCGTCTAGAAGAAGTGCCATCAAACTTCCGCAGCGGCATGTCGCTTGGACATTTAATGGAGTTAAAAGGAATTCCAGGTATTCAAAACATCGACACACGTGCATTAACGAACCTTTTACGTGACAAAGGGGCATTAAAAGGGATGTTAACAGAAGCAGGTGCAACGATTGATGAAACGAAAGTTGTCAAACTTGTCGAAGAGTATGAATTACCGACAGACCTCGTTGAACAAGTATCAACGAAAAAATCATATCCTAGTCCAGGACTCGGCGAACGTGTCGTCTTGATCGATTATGGAATGAAGCATGGATTGTTACGCGAATTAAACAAACGTGATTGTGATGTTATCGTCGTTCCGCATGATGCAACAGAAGAGATGATTTTATCACTGTTCCCAGACGGTATCGTGTTATCGAACGGTCCAGGGAATCCAGAAAACCTCCCGCATGCGATTGAGACAGTGAAATCACTCATCGGTAAAGTGCCGATGTTCGGAATCGGTCTCGGGCATCAAATTTTCGCTTTAGCAAGTGGCGCAAAAACGAAAAAGATGAAGCATGGACAATACGGTTCAAACCATCCAGTAAAAGATTTAAATACGAACCGTACAGAACTTACGACACAAAGTCATAGTTATACAGTTGATCGCGATTCAGTTGAAGGAACAGGATTAGAAGTGACACACCTTGCGTTAAACGACCAGTCTGTTCAAGGATTAGCAAGTGAAAAAGATCGCGCATTTTCAGTGCAGTTCCACCCAGAAGGATCACCAGGTCCAGTAGATGCGAACCACTTATTCGACCGCTTTGTGAAATTAATGGAAGAAGGAAAGGGGATTTACAATGCCTAAACGTACAGATATTGAAACGATTTTAGTAATTGGATCAGGTCCGATCGTCATCGGTCAAGCAGCAGAATTCGACTATGCAGGAACACAAGCATGTCTATCATTAAAAGAAGAAGGGTACCGAGTGATTTTAATCAACTCAAACCCTGCGACAATTATGACAGATACAGAAATTGCAGACAAAGTGTATATTGAACCGATTACATTAGAGTTTGTCAGCCGTATTATTCGTAAAGAGCGTCCAGATGCTCTTCTTGCGACACTCGGTGGTCAAACCGGATTAAATATGGCGATTGAATTACACGATTCAGGTATTTTAGATGAGTTAGACGTTGAAATCCTCGGAACGAAATTAGATGCCATTCACCAAGCAGAAGACCGTGACCTTTTCCGTTCATTAATGAATGAGTTAGGAGAGCCAGTTCCAGAAAGTGATATTATCCATAACTTAGATGAAGCAGAAGCGTTCGTTGATCGTATCGGTTATCCAGTAATCGTTCGTCCGGCATTTACACTCGGAGGAACAGGTGGAGGAATTTGTTACGACCATGATGACCTCGTAGAATACGTGACGAGCGGCTTAAAGTACAGTCCTGTAAACCAATGTTTACTCGAAAAATCGATTGCTGGATTTAAAGAAATTGAATATGAAGTGATGCGTGACGCAGCGGATAATGCGATCGTCGTATGTAATATGGAAAACGTGGACGCAGTAGGAATTCACACAGGTGACTCTATCGTAACGGCACCGAGCCAAACGATGACAGACCGTGAATATCAAATGCTTCGTGATGTTTCATTACGTATTATTCGCGCATTAGGAATTGAAGGTGGGTGTAACGTTCAGATGGCGCTTGATCCACATAGCTTCGATTACTACATCATCGAAGTAAACCCACGTGTATCACGTTCATCTGCGCTTGCATCGAAAGCGACAGGTTACCCAATTGCGAAAATCGCTGCAAAAATTGCTGTCGGTTTAACATTAGATGAAATGATGAACCCAGTGACAGAAACGACGTACGCATGTTTCGAACCATCACTTGACTACGTTGTTACGAAAATTCCACGTTGGCCATTCGAT
>JASLGI010000001.1 GCA_030149685.1 Bacillaceae bacterium
TTTCTTTACCTGTTCCGCTTAATGAAACACCTAAGCGACGTGATAATTTCCATTTTGGACCTGTATAACGAGCCATGAATGACTCCTCCTCTTAATTGGTTTTATTTTGTAAAATAAAAACCAGACGTGTTCTTCTCTACGTACATTCTAACTTGTTGTACCTTCGCCTGTGCAGCCTCTCAGGTTACGCGATACATCACCTTCTATTGAAGGATTAGACTGAAACATAAAGATACACGACTGCTGCGTTTATTTTACACTTTCACTAACATACACTACTTCTAATCAGTCGTCAAGAGAAAGAAAGTCGCTGTCTATCATAGTTTTTATTTATTTTTTGTACTATAATGAAGAGAAAGAGAAGCGATACAGTCAAATAGAAGGTTATTTGTGCTTTGCATGAATAGTAAGTATTTTGTCTGTCGTAATGAAGAGGTGAGTCGTTTTTGGTAAAATATACTGTTTTATTAGTAATTGTGATTTTATCGATTATCGCAATTTTTTATTTAGTAAGGAAGAAAAGGCTCGATGCTTTAGAAGTATTAGAGCATGAAAAGCTACATATTCAACATCAGCCAATTTTTGAAGAATTGACGAAAGTGAAGCAGCTCAATATGACGGGTGAAACAGAACAGAAGTTTGAGCGCTGGCGTCAAGAGTGGACAGAGGTTGTTGATGTAGATATGGTTCGCATCGATGCGTTACTTCACGAAGCGGAAGAAGCGTTGTCTCGTTTCCGCACGGGAGAAGTTCGAGATATCGAACTAGAGATCCAAGATATTTTAGTAGCAAGTGAAGAGAAAAAAGACCGCATTTTAAAAGAACTCGATGAACTTGTCGGAAGTGAAGAACGTAACCGAATTGAAATTGAGCAATTAAGTGAAGCTTATCGAAATGCTCGTAAAACGATTTTGACACGTCAATTCGATTACGGTGAAGCATATCCTTTAATTGAAAGTAAAGTAGAAGAGTTAATGCCGAAGTTCCAAGAGTATGAAAAAGAGACGGAAAATGGTAACTACTTAACAGCTCGTGAAATTGTTTCAGAGTTATCACGTGAAGGAGAACGCGTATTTGAGTATGTAAAAGTCGTTCCAACGTTATTAAATGAAATTAAAGTAGAAATTCCAGCGACGTTACGTGAGATTCGCCACGGGATTTATGAAATGGAGCATACAGGGTATGACGTGCGCCATTTAGAAATTGTCGAACAACTTGATACGTTGGATGAAATGCTTGAATATTTACGAGAACAATTAGGAATGCTAGAGATTCAACTCGTGCGCAATGAAACGATGGCGATTCATGAGCGGATTGAATTATTTTATAAACTACTAGAAGATGAAGTCGTTTCACGTCACCGTGTGGAACGAGCAGAAACGAATTTACAAGATCGTATTTTAGATGCGATGTTTCGTGCGAAAGAAGCGATGGAAGAAGCGCGCTTCGTACAAGAAAGTTATCGTCTAGATGAAAAAGAAGCGGACATTCCGCGAAAGATTGGAAAACGACTCGATCAATTGTATAGCCAACACGATACATTGTTAAAACAGATGCATCGACCGAATATCGCTTATACATTAGTAGATATGGAGCTATCGGAAATCCAAGAAGTCTGTGAACAAATGGAGTTATCGTTAGATGAGTTCTCTAATAAAATGGATAAATTGCGGATTGATGAAATGCATGTGCGTGAAAGTTTAGATGAGTTAGAAGAACAGCATAGAGAAGCTACTCGAACAATTTATCGTGCAAATATTCCAGGTATTCCAGAAGACGTGAACGTTCGCTTAGAAGAAGCAGATGAGAAAATTTTCCTCGTTCGAGAAAGTTTAAAAGAAAAACCATTGAATATTGCAGTGACAGAGTCCTATTTAGAAGATGCTAAAAACATCGTGCAACTCGCATCTGAACGAGTTGATCGTTTATTAGAAGATGTTCGTTTATTTGAACAGACAATTCAATACGGTAATCGCTACCGAGCAACGTATCCAGAATTGGATAAAGCGTATACGACAGCAGAAGAAGAGTTTGCTGCTTACCGCTACAGTAAGGCATTAGAGACAGCGATGTTTGCGTTAGAATCTGTTGAAGAAGGCGCGACAGAGAAGATTCAAAACATCGTTTCACACCGTTAAAGGAATAGCCAGAGCCACCGCATGCATTATGCTGGTGGCTTTGTTACGCTTAAAGGAGGATAAAGATGATTTATTTAGATAACAGCGCAACGACCCAGCCGAAAGAAGAAGTATTTCAATCATTTGAACAAGTGAGTAAAAAATTGTATGCCAATCCGGCATCTATCCATCAATTTGGGATTCAAGCCGATCAATTATTACAGTCCGCTCGAAAGCAGATTGCTTCATTAGTTGGAGCAGAAGAACCGAGCGTCTTATTTACATCAGGAGGAACAGAAGCGAATAATCTAGTGTTATTCGGCGTTGCTCGAGAACGACAAGAAAAAGGTCGTCATATCATTACGACTGCGATTGAACATGATTCTGTTCGATTGGCCGCAAAACAGTTAGAAAAAGAAGGATATGATGTAGATTATTTATCGGTTGATGAGCATGGTGTTATTTCATTAGAAGAATTAAAACAATTGTTACGTCCTACGACAACACTCGTTTCTATCATGCATGTAAATAATGAAATGGGCGCGATTCAACCGATTGAAGAAGCAAGTAAAATCATTAAAGAGCAGACAGATGCATGGTTTCATGTCGATGCCGTTCAAAGTTACGGAAAAATTCCTGTTACTTTTAACGAAAATCATGTAGACTTTTATACCGTGTCCGGTCATAAAATCCACGGATTGAAAGGGACAGGTGCATTGCTTATGCGACGATTTTATCCATTGCAGCCACTCGTTTACGGTGGTGGACAAGAGTTTGGTTATCGCAGCGGAACGGTTGCTGTTAACAATGCAGCGAGTTTAGCGAAGGCGATGCGTCTTGTAAAAGAAGTGAATCGCTCGACAGTTTATCGCGAATGGAAAGAGAAAATTACGACATTCGCTCAGCAATATGACAATATGTATGTCGTATCAACAGAAGAAGGAGCGCCACATATTGTGACACTTGCTTTTCAAGGAGTTCGTGGAGAAGTCGTCATCAATCACTTACAAAGAGATCATATTTACGTGTCGACATCGAGTGCATGTTCTTCGAAAAAACAGGCGACAAGTCATGTGATCGATGCGTTAAATATACCTGCGCCTTTTCAGGAAGGTGTTATTCGAATTAGTTTCGGGTTAAATAATGAAGCATCTGATATTGATGCATTGCTAGAAAGTTTAAAGCAATTTCAACAAATTTTAAATCGGGGGAAATAAGATGAAGTGGAATCAATTACTCGTTCGTTACGGCGAACTCACATTAAAAGGTAGAAATAGAAAAGAGTTTATTCGTCAATTAAAGAAAAATGTAAAGTTTCGTTTGAAAGGATTGGAGGATGTACAAGTCGAATCTAATCATGACCGAATGATCATTCGCTCACCACATGCTGAAAATATTGATGAAGTGATTAAACGTTTACCGAATGTTTTCGGTATTCATTCGTACAGTCCAATCGCAGTCTGTGAGCCGACTTTAGAAGCGATTCAGGAGAAGGCACTCGAAGTTTTACAAACATTAGATTATGAAGGAAAGACATTTAAAGTAGAAGTAAAACGTGCAGATAAGACGTTTCCACATACGTCACAAGAAATGCGCCAGTTAGTAGGAGGGCACATTTTACGAAACACGGAAGGTCTTACTGTACAGTTGAAAAAACCAGATATTACGTTACAAGTCGACATTCGCCGAGGAGAAGGGCAAATTTCAGCGATTCGTTATGAAGGAGCAGGTGGTCTTCCAGTAGGCGCGAACGGGAAAAGTTTACTTTTACTCTCCGGTGGAATTGATAGTCCAGTAGCTGGTTACTTAATTATGAAGCGAGGCGTTTCTATCGAGGCGATTCACTTTGCAAGTCCGCCATTTACGAGTGATATGGCGAAAGAAAAAGTCATCGATTTAGCAGAAGAATTAAGTGCGTTTGGACCGACAGTGAAAGTGCACGTCATTCCATTTACAAAAATTCAACAGACGATTGATGCATCCATTCCATCAGGTTTAACGATGACAACGACACGTCGTTTAATGATGGTCATTGCAGATCGTGTACGTGAAGAAATCGGAGCGCTCGGAATTGTCACAGGAGAAAGTCTCGGACAAGTAGCGAGTCAGACATTAGAAAGTATGACAGCGATTAATGCGGTTACGTCAACGCCGATTATTCGCCCGCTCGTCACGTATGATAAGTCGGAGATTATCGAACTTTCACAACATATTGGCACATACGAAACGTCGATTCGTCCGTATGAAGATTGCTGTACAGTATTTACACCGGCGAATCCGAAAACAAAGCCGAAAGTTGATGAAGTTGAACGTTTCGAAGAAAAAGTAGACTTTGAACCGATGATTGAAGAAGCACTACGGACACGTGAAATTATCGTTTCAACAAATCGTGAAGGTAGTTATGATCATTTATTATAAAAAATGAGCATATGTTGAAACTATTTGTTGAAACATTCGTAAAAAGAAAGAACCATTAAAGGAGGAGTTTAAATAGTATGACAACAAAACGTTGGATTGCAATCATTGCTGCAGCAGTTTTAGTGTTCGTATCAATCGGTGTAAACTTATTTTCGTATAAATTTACATCCGATACGTCGAAACTGATGGATCAATTAGCAAAAGCAGAAGAACAAATGAACGATGCGGTGATTGAAAAAGGATCACTCGATGAACGAATTGCGGTACTTTCTATTGAAGGAGCGATTCAAGACACAGGTGAAGCAAGTTTATTCGCAACAGAAGGTTACAATCATCGTCAGTTTATGAAACAACTCGATGAAGTAAAAGATGATGAAACAGTAAAAGGTGTTATTTTAAAAGTGAACTCACCAGGTGGTGGAGTATTAGAATCAAAAGATATTTACGATAAAATTGTCGATATTCAAAAAACACGCGAAATTCCATTTTACGTGACGATGGGTGCAATGGCTGCTTCTGGTGGATATTACGTATCAGCACCAGCAGATAAAATTTTCGTACATCCAGAAACGATGACAGGTTCGATCGGTGTAATTATGCAAACACTCGATTATTCAGAGCTTGCAGAGAATTTAGGAATCCGTTTTAACACGATTAAAACGGGAGCGCATAAAGATATCGGTAGTCCAAACCGTCACATGACAGATGAAGAGCGTGCAATTTTCCAATCGATGGCAGATGAATCGTTCGAACGTTTTGTCAAAGTAATTGCTGACGGACGCGACATGTCAATCGAAGAAGTAAAGAAAATTGCTGACGGACGTATTTTTAGCGGTTCACAAGCAATCAAACATGGTTTAGCAGATGAGACAGGTCGTTTAGATGATGCGATTGACGCGATGAAAAAAGAACATAAATTAAAAGATGCAACAGTTTTTGAATATGAAACAAAAGATAGTTTTGCTTCATTATTCGGAATGAAAATGAATCAGTGGTTGGGCAATGATATCGAAAAAGAAATTATGACACGATTCATTTTAGACAACCAAGGTCCGCGTTTAATGTATTTATACGGTGAACAGTAAGGAGGATGCATATGTTAACAGAAGAAGTTGTACAAACGTCAACTATTCAAGAAGACACATATCGTCCGAAATATGCCGGGTTTTGGATTCGCTTTTGGGCGTATTTAGTCGACCTTTTCATGGTAACAGCACTCGGATGGTTAGTTGTTAAACCTGTGTTCCGTTTTGCTGGTTGGACGATTGAAAACCCGTCATTTTTATTTTTCACACCGTTTAAATTGACGATGCTCGCCGTCTTTTTCCTTTATTTTGTTCTTATGACGAAGTTTTTAGGACAGACATTAGGAAAAATGATGTTCGGTATTCGTGTAGAATCACAAAAAACAGGTGAAACACTGTCATGGGGAGACGTTATTTTCCGTGAAGTGATCGGACGTTTTATTTCGAAGTATACGTGGTTACCTTATTTATTCGTCGTTTTCATGCCGAAGCGTGAAGCATTGCACGACGTGTTTGCAGATACGGTCGTCGTACATGAAAATACATTTGAGAAAAAACCACAATTACGTGAACCACAGCTACCACCTACTTATGTAAAACAGACAGAAACAGTGTAAGATAGAAGCTCGAGTATTCGTACTCGAGTTTTTCTTATGAGGAGGAATACAATGACAATTGAAACGTTATTTCAAGAAATTGATCAGATTGCTTCACAGTCTGATATTTATTTAGAAGGAATTAGCCACGCATGTTATCAGTTAGTAGAACGTGAAGACATTCGAAAAATACCAGCAGAAGAACGTCGCCGTGCAGTTCAACTAGCGGTTGTTAAAGGGATGAAAGAAGGCGTCCAAAGAAACCATCAAATGACTCCTGAAGTCATCGGCCTTCTAACGGGTTATATGATTCATCAATTAATGGGGAAAGAAAAGAATACAATTGTAGATGTCGGAGTAGGGAGTGGCCAGTATGTATATAGTGTGCTTGCACAACTTCCAAAAGAACACTGCGAAGCGATCGGTATTGAAATTGATGATTTATTAATTCAATTAGCTGCAGCTACCGGAGAGTTTATCGAACAACCTGTCCACTATTATATGCAAGATGCCTTAACGCCGTGGAAAGTAGAAGAAGTAAAGTTTATCATCGGGGATTTACCAGTCGGGTATTATCCGGTAGAAGAGAATGAAGGGAACTTTATTTTATTTCCAAAAGAAGGGCTCGCATATTCGCATTATTTATTAATTGAACAAAGTGTGCGTCATTTAACAGAAGACGGTTATGCATTTTTTGTCGTACCAAACGACTTATTTTCTTCCGAGCAATCTGATGTTTTGCATGAATATTTACAAAGAGAAGCTGTCCTTCGAGCAGTATTGCCACTTCCTGAAGAAATGGTAAAAAAAGAAAGTGATGCTAGAAGTATTATTATTTTACAACGTCGAACAGAAGATCGTGCCTATGAAAAGGAAGTACTCGTCAGTCCGATGCCATCATTTGATCAAGTCACGCATATGCAGGCGTATTTACGTCAGTTAGATGGATGGTTACAAGAAGAAATTAAAGGATAGATAGATATCTGTTAGGAACGAATATAAAGCCACTTTCTTCTTCCACGTTACAAAATGTAACTCGTTTTTCATCGTGAGAAAGGGCATAAAAAAAGACACTTGAATTTTGAAATCATTCAAGTGTCCTTTCTTATTTTCGAGGCTAGATTTTTAGTCCCGTCTTATCGAATGATTATGAACGAACGACGAGTACGTCGCAAGTTGCTGAGCGAACGATGCTTTCTGATACACTTCCGATAAGGAAGCGCTCTACACGGTTTAATCCAGTCGCACCACAGACGATAAGGTCTGCTTCGAGCTCATCTGAAAGATCGCGTGAGATCATCGTTTTTGGTGAGCCGTATTTTACGTGTGCTTCAACGTTTTTAACGCCTTCAGCAAGTGCTTTTTCACGGTACTCCTCAAGTAATTCTTCAGCATGTTTCTGTGCGCGCTCAACGATTGAACGGTCATAAGCTTCAACTGCCGCGTATGAACGTGTATCGATGATGTTAGCTAAGTGAAGGGAAGCACCTTCATTACGAACTGCAATAGCTACCGCTTTGTTAAATGCTTCTTTCGCTTCGTCTGAACCATCAACTGCAACAATAATTTGTTTGTAAGTAGACATACTAAAATCACTCCATTCTTCATAATTTGATACTAGTTCTATTATACCCACTTTTACTGGAAAAAACAAAATTTTTTCAAATGTAAAAAATCGTTCAGAAAATATTTGTTTGAATCATTGAAAAGAAGGGAATTTTTATAGATACTAGTATAGTATCCCTTTAGTAGATGAAAGGGTGCGAGTTTGAAAGGAGAAATGAATAATTATGCGTATTGGAGTACCTACTGAACGATTAAACAATGAAAATCGAGTAGCTTTAACGCCATCAGGTGTTTATACACTCACACAATCAGGTCATGAAGTATATATTCAAAAAGGAGCAGGATTGGGGTCAAGTTTCCCTGATGAAGAATATATTGAAGCGGGGGGCGTCATCGTAGATACTGCAGAAGAAGCATGGGCAGCAGAAATGGTGATGAAAGTAAAAGAACCGCTTGAAGAAGAATATAAATATTTACGTGAAGACTTAATTTTATTCACATATTTCCATTTAGCTCAACAAGAAAAATTAACGAGTGAGCTCTTAAATAAGAAAGTTGCGAGTGTCGCATATGAAACAGTTCAATTAGATGATCGCTCTTTACCGCTATTAGCACCGATGAGTGAAGTTGCGGGGCGTATGGCAACGCAAATCGGATCGCAATTTTTAGAGAAAACAAAAGGTGGTAAAGGAATTTTACTATCAGGTGTCACAGGTGTAGACCGAGGGAAAGTAACGATTATCGGGGGAGGACAAGCGGGTGCGAACGCAGCGCGTGTAGCAGTTGGGCTCGGTGCCGATGTCGTTGTGATCGATTTATCACTCCCACGTTTACGTGAACTAGATGAGATTTTCGGCAACAGTATTCAAACACTCGTATCGAATCCGTTTAATATTGAGCGTTCTGTCAAAGACTCAGATCTCGTTGTTGGAGCAGTATTGATTCCAGGAGCGCGAGCACCAAAGCTCGTGTCTGAGGAAATGGTGAAATCGATGCAACCAGGTTCGGTTCTCGTAGATATCGCGATTGACCAAGGTGGTATTTTTGAAACGAACTCAACACCGACGACACATGATGATCCAGTGTTTGAAAAGCACGGCATTTTACATTACGCTGTTCCGAATATGCCTGGAGCAGTTCCACGTACAGCAACGATGGCACTTACGAATGTAACGGTTCCTTATGCATTACGTATCGCAAACGAAGGTCTAGAAGCAGCATGTCTTGCAGATGAAGCATTGCTTAAAGGATTGAACACGTATAAAGGTCATGTCACATATTCAGCAGTTGCTGAAGCGCAAGACCGCCCGTATAAAGATCCAAAACAATTAATGTAAAATAAAAAAGCGCTGAAGCGAATGAATATTCGTTCCAGTGCTTTTTATTTACTCAGTTGCGAGTAAGTCGCGTAAATGTTTGTCGACTTGTTCGTAAAAGGCTTCTCCTTCTCCACCGAAAATAGCAAAATGTCCGAAAATACTATCGATTACGCGGATCTCACTATTCGGAATGAATGATTGTTCTCTTTCGCAGTCGAGTACAGGGAAAAACATATCTGTTGAAACGGGCATCACGAATGTTTTAGCTGTAATACGTTGGAGGGCTTCTTTTAGGTTACCATTTGTATGGCGACTGACATCTCCGCGTTGCCATTTCCAACCCATCGTTAATAATGCGTTCGGATCCATCGCACGGAAAAGTGCACGTAAATAATCGTTTAAAAATTGATCAACCGTTTCAAAGCCGAGGGTTTCCCATTGACGTTGATTGTAAAACTCAGGACTTAATCCCATCACTGCCCAAATGTCCGCATGACGCGTTAATCCTTCTACTACTTCTTCAGGAGAGTTGTATTTTCCTTCGTTCCAAGCAAGGTCGGATGTAATCGCATCGAGCAACGTCTGCGTAAATAAAAAGTCGTGAACAGTGTTTTTGGCCGTTCCAGCAAGTGGAGCGAGCCGTTTGACGAAGTGAGGATAACGAACACCCCATTCATATGTTTGTTGTGCGCCCATTGATCCACCGAAGACGAGTGCAAGCTCAGTGAGTCCGAATTGTTTTGTGACGAGTTCATATTGTGCACGTACGTCATCACCAATACGAATATGAGGAAAATTTGCTCGGGCGTGAGGATCTTCTAAATGATGAGGAGAAGTTGAAAGTCCGTTTCCGAGTTGGTTTACTAAAATAATGAAATGTTTTTCAGGAGTGATGGCGCGTCCTTTGCCGATGAATGCTTCCATATCTTTCGTCGTGCCCGAAAACCACGTCGGAATTAAAATGGCATTCGTTTTTTCTTCATTTAACGATCCATACGTATTGTAAGCGAGTGTCGCATCAGTTAAAACGCCGCCTTCTTCTAGTGGAAACTGTCCGAGTGAAAAATATCGATGTGTACCTTGGGTTTCTTCTGAATAAAATGGAATGTTCATATAATCACCTCTAAACTTATTTTTTGTTCTTAAACATAATTAAAACGTCTTTTAAACAAAAAAACAAGCTTTTGCACTTATTTATTAAAAGGAATGAGGGAAAAGATGAGTAAACGACGAAAAAAAGAACAAAAAGCAGAAGAAAAGAGGTTGGTGTTTGAAAAAAACGAAAAATGGTACATAATAGGAAGAGAAGGAATTGTTTTAAGGAGGGGTTTTTATGAAAGTTTCTTATCATGGACATTCGATCGTAAAAGTGTACACAGAAAACTTTGAGTTAATCATTGACCCATTTATTACAGGCAATGAGCTGACAGACTTAGTCGTTGAAGAGCAACAGCCGGATTATATCTTATTAACACATGGTCATAATGATCACGTCGGAGATACGGTACAAATCGCTAAACAAAGTGGTGCGAAAGTCATCGCACCGAATGAGTTAGCTATTTTTCTAGGTTCACAAGGAATCGATGCTCACGGAATGAATATCGGTGGAGGTTACGATTTTGATTTTGGGCGCCTCACGTATACACAAGCATTCCATAGCTCGTCTTATACGACAGATGAAGGCGAGATTATTTATACAGGAATGCCTGCGGGGATGATTATTGAAGCAGATGGGAAAACGATTTACCATGCAGGAGATACTTCCCTTTTTGGAGATATGAAATTAATCGGAGAATTGTTCGATATTGATTTAGCGTTTTTACCGATTGGAGACAATTTCACAATGGGGCCGAAAGAAGCGGCACTTGCTGCAGAATGGACGAAGGCAAAGCAAGTCGTTCCAGTTCATTACGACACATTCCCACCGATTCGTCAAAACCCGGAAGATTTCTCAAGTCGTGTAACGACAGCAAAAACAATTGTCATGAAACCAGGAGAGACACATACTGTATAAATTTGTAGGCTAGGCATATCGTCTAGCCTCATTTTTCGTTTGAATGTTATAAGAACGCGAAGATGTTGTCAAAATGGATCATCCATGCGTATAATAAAGGACTAGAGTGAAAAGAAAAGGTGAAATTATGTCGACGAAACACGAACGAATTTTACGTTATATTGAAGGACTAGCTGTAGGAGAAAAAATATCTGTTCGACAAGTCGCACGTGCTTTGTCAGTGAGTGAAGGAACTGCTTATCGTGCGATAAAAGAAGCAGAAAATCAAAAACTCGTCAATACGATTGAGCGAGTTGGAACGATCCGGATTGAAAAGAAAGAAAAAGAAAATATCGAGCGACTCACTTTTGCAGAAGTCGTCAATATTGTCGACGGTCAAGTATTAGGGGGCCGTAATGGATTACATAAAACATTGACAAAGTTCGTCATCGGAGCGATGCAATTGAATGATATGCGCCGCTATATTGATGCAGGAAGTTTATTGATTGTAGGAAATCGAGAAAAATCTCATGAAGTCGCATTGCAAATAGGCGCAGCGGTACTTGTAACTGGTGGGTTTGATACGTCAGAAGAAGTGAAACGATTAGCGGATACGTATGATTTACCAATTATTTCGACGAGCTATGACACGTTCACTGTAGCAACGATGTTAAACCGAGCGATCTATGATCAATTAATTGAAAAAGATATTTTGCTCGTAGAAGATATTTTAACACCGCGTGATGAAACGGTCGTTTTACATCCAGAACAAACGATTGGTGAATTTAATCAAATGAACCACCAAGCGACGCATACGGGGTATCCCGTTGTCGACCAATCGAATCGTCTCGTCGGCATTATGACGTCAAGAGACGCTGTCGGTCGAGGAGAAGAAGAATTAATTGCCGATGTTATGACAGAAAATGCTGTCACCGTTACAGAACAAATGAGTGTTGCATCAGCAGGGCATAGTATGATTTGGGAAGGTGTTCATATTACACCGGTCGTTGACGATCACGATCAATTACTAGGAATTATTAGTCGTCAAGACGTTTTAAAAGCTTTTCAAATGGCCCAAAAGCAACCACAACAAGGTGAGACAATCGATGATATCGTTCGGACACAAATCGAAACGATTGAAGGCGAACGATATGCGGTGAAGTTTAACGTCGTTCCACAATTAACGAATCAATTCGGCTCGTTATCATATGGTGCCTTTATGACACTTATTACAGAAGTGAGCAGTCGATTATTGAAGTTAAACAATCGAGGAGAAGGTGTACCTGAAAATGTGACCGTTTATTTCATGAAACACGTTCAACTCGGTAGCGAAGTCGTTATTCGTCCGACGATTTTACATTTAAGTCGTCGTTTTATGAAAGTCGACTTTGAATTTGTAAAAGGGCGCGATATTGTCGCGAAAGCACTCGTAATGTATCAAATGTTCGACCGATAAAAAAACTACTCCGACAGTCGAAGTAGTTAATTGCGATACGTTTGAATGCGTGCTTTTTTCTGCATGAAATACATGATAAAAATAACGATACCCGCAATAGCGAAGAGACTGCCAGCAATTTTCATCACGAGAGTCACTTCAGGCAGTAAGACGAAATGAAGTAAACCGAACGATAATAAAAGGGCGCCAAGAGCCATACCTGCTGTACTGTTATGAATCATCGCCTCTTGTTCGTTCGTATCGAGCAATTGATTACGTTTTCGTCGGTAAAATAAATAAGCACCGAATGAACCGATTAAAAAGCCAAGAAATAAAGGTTTTAATATACTAATCATAAAAAACGTCCTTTCATTAATGATTTGTTGATTAGTATATCATAGGTGATTAGAAGAAAAGACGTCAAAATGCGTACTTTATGAAGGAGGGAAGCGGTGAATAATCATCGCGCTCAAAATGAATAAAGAATTATTAACAATTATCGAAAAATATGACACGATTATCGTCGTTCGTCACGTTCGACCAGATCCGGATGCGTATGGATCACAAGTCGGTTTAAAAACTATTTTGCAACATAATTATCCAGAGAAAAAAGTGTTCGCTGACGGTACGCATGATCCGTCACTTACTTACTTAGCAACACAAGATGAAGTAACACCGGCAATGTATGAAGGTGCACTCGTCATTATTACGGATACAGGAAATACTGAGCGAATTGACAGTGCCTATTATGAAAAAGCAGCATTCGTTTTAAAAATCGATCATCATCCAGACGTCGACCAATACGGAGATTATCGCTATGTGGACACGTCAGCGAGCTCTACATCTGAAATTATTTATCAATTGTATGAGTTAGGGAAAAAAGAAAAAGGTTGGACATTTCCGAAAGAAGCCGCTCGTTTACTTTATGCAGGGATTGTCGGAGATACGGGTCGTTTCTTATTCCCAAGTACGACAAATGAAACATTTCGCGTAGCGAGTGAATTAATTCGTTATGAGTTCGATCGTTCGGCATTGTATGATGCGATGTATGAAGTGAGCAGAAAAGTGTTGAAGTTAGAAGGATACATTTTGCAAAACTTCGAGATGAATGAAGATGGTGCAGCTTATATTAAAGTAGATCGTGAATTGTTAGAGCGATTTGATTTAACGGCAAATGAAACTTCTCAACTCGTCGGCTCTTTAGGAAATGTTGAAGGAATTTGTGCATGGGTAATGTTCATTGAAGAAGAAACTGGTTCTATTCGTGTACGTTTTCGTTCGAAAGGACCGACGATTAATACGATTGCTTCAAAATATAATGGCGGAGGCCATCGCCTTGCATCAGGTGCAGCAATTGCATCATGGGATGTAGCAGAAGATATCATCCGAGACATTCAAGAAGTTTGTAAACACGCATGAAAGATATAAAGGAGGAAATTCGTATGGCGCTTTATTATCCACACGTCGTGACAGGAGCGAGTTTGCTTCAAAGTACGATTTCCTTACAAAGACTAGCCCCTCTTCTATCCGAACGAGGGGCTCGTTTTGTAGGAGTCACTCATCCGACATTGTATGGAATCAAAGAAATTTATGAAACGTTATCGAAAGTAGCAAATGTTGGGGTCGGATTAGAAGTTATCGTTGAATATGAAGGGTACCCGTATCGGGTGTATGTATATGCTAAAAATGAACGAGGATTCGAGTCTCTCATAAAGATGAGTAGTGCTGTCATGATGACGGAAGAGAGAACAATTCCCTTTCATTGGTTTACTGCTTATCGTACCGAATGTGTGACCGTTATTCCGTGGAGCGATGTGACGTGGAAAAATGGAGGAATCGACAGTTTGCAACCATTTATTGATGAGGGGAATAGTTATTTAGCCGTAACGCGAAATCCGATCGATGATTTAATGGAAGAAGAAGCTGAAGAGGCGAGTGAGCGATTTCAATTACCAATTATCGCGTGGCAAACTGCTCGATATATAGATCTGTCTGATCGCGCGAGTTATCACGTGGCACAAATGATTGAACGCGGTGAAACTGTATCGACATATGTAGGGGAAGAAACGGATGAATCACTATGGACAGAGGAAATGTTTAGCGAAAGGTTCACAGATCGTCCGACATGGCTTGAACAACTTGCTACTTTTTCCGAGCGATGTACCCTTCAATTATCTTTTAATCATGAGCCTGTTTTACCGAACTACTTGAAACTACAAGAAGAAGAGAAAGTCGACTATTTAATCAGTGTTGTGCAGCAACGACTACAACAATTAAATAAATGGAACAAATTTTATGAAAAACGTTTATTAGACGAGCTTGAAGTCATTCAGCAGATGGGATTTGTTGACTACTTTTTAATCGTGTCAGATATTGTCCGCTATGCAAATAGTCAACATATTTTAACGGGGCCGGGTCGAGGATCGTCCGCGAGTTCTTTAATTGCATACGGTTTACATATTACCGATGTTGATCCGTTGGAGTACGATTTATTGTTTGATCGATTTTTAAATCGTGAACGTCTTCATTTACCAGATATTGATGTCGACTTCGAAGATTATCGACGAAAAGAAGTATTAGCCTATATTGAAGCGACTTATGGAAAGGAACGAGTCGCTCAAATTGCAACGTTTGGAACGATGACGATGAAGTCCGTTTTACGAAATGTCTTTCGTGTACATGAATGTCCGAAAGAAGAAGTAGCCACTTTTATGGCGCTCGTAGAAGAAAGTCGAGGACAAACGGTGCGCGAAGCAATGCAATATGCTCCTATCCGAGCATGGTTACAAGAAAATGATCAATACGTTCCTCTAATTCAATATGCGCTGACGCTTGAAGGGTTGCCACGAAATGTGTCGACACACGCAGCGGGGATCGTTATAGCGAAAGAACCTCTCGTTCCAAACATACCAGTCGAACGTGGAAATGACGTTACTTTTATGACGCAATGGGCGATGGATGATGTAGAAGAAAGCGGCTTAGTGAAGTTTGATATTTTAGGTTTAACGAATTTAACGTTGCTACGTCGTATGATTCGATATATTGCGCCACAACAATCGCCAAAAGAGTTTTTAGAACGCATTCCGCTCGATGACGAACGAACGTATCAGTTGTTTCAGCGTGGCGAAACAGATGGTATTTTCCAATTTGAGTCTCGGGGAATGAAAGAAGCGTTACGTCTCGTACGTCCGACAACCTTTGCTCATTTATATGCAGTGAACGCTCTTTACCGTCCAGGACCGATGGAATCTATTCCTATATATGCTGCACGTAAAAATGGTGAACAAGTTCCACCGACAACAATTCCAGTCGTCGATGAGTTATTAAAAGAGACATATGGGTTATTCGTTTATCAAGAACAAGTGATGCAAGTAGCTGTTCAGTTAGGGAATTTGCGGTTCGCAGAGGCTGATTTTCTTCGTCGTGCATTGATGGCTAATGAAGAGGAAAAAATTGAACATTTCCGTGAAAAGTTTATTGAAGGAGCGCTCATACAAGGGTATGAGGAAAAACAGAGTCGAGCTATTTTTGAAGAGATGAAAACTTTTGCTCAGTATAGCTTTCCAAAAGGTCACGCAGTTGCTTATTCGAAAATAGCTTATTGGTTAGCGTATTTAAATGTTCATTATCCAGCAGCTTTTTACGCTGCGAATTTAAGCGCATCTGTCAGTGATGATGTAAAGTCTGCTCGTTATGTGTTACGAGCGAAAGAAAGAGGGATTCGTTTACTCCCCCCATCTGCTGCTTATGGAAGCGGAACATATGAAGTCGTCGATGAACGTACGATTCGTACAGGATTATATGCGGTGAAGTACTTACCGAAAACTTTTTATACACATTTATGGGAGAAACGAGAGGCGTGGAAAATGTCGCCGACTCACACATTTTTTGATTGGACAAGATTAATGAAAGATGAGTTAACCGAAGAACGTCTCGAATACTTAATAGATGCAGGGGCTTTCGATGATTTTCAAGTGTCGCGTGATACATTGCGGGAAAGTATAGAAGTAGCAATTCAAGATGCTCGCTTTCCTTTGTATGGACAACCGAAAATGAAACAGCCTGAAAAAGAACGTTCAATGATTGAAGTGGTTGAAGCGGAAAGAGAAGTATTGCCGTTTTATATTTCTGATCACCCAGTAGCGATTTATCGAGCGCAATTAAATAAAAATTATACACGGATCGTAGAGCTCGTAGATTATGAAGAAGATATGTCACTTCAATTGTATGGAAAAGTAGAAGAGGTCCGTACGCTTCGTACGAAAAAAGGTGAAGAAATGGCGTTTATGGAAGTGTCCGATGAAACCGGAACGATTGAATGCACGCTATTTCCAAGAGTATATAAACAGTGGACAAAAAAACTTTACCCTGATTTATTTGTCGATATTACAGGAAAAGTGGATGTTTATCGTGGAGTAAAAAAAGTGATTGTTCAACAATTAAATGTGTATGAAAATGGTTTACCTCTTTACGAAGAATAAAAAATTCGTTATGATAAGAATAGAAAAGTGGTCAGACCACTGAAAGAAATGAGGGAAAGTAGTGGCAGCTAGCGGCCGTTCAGATAAAGGTTTTTTACAAATCGTAAAACAAATACAAAAAATTATCGATGAAGAACAAATTCAAATTGGTGAAAAGTTACCTTCCGAACGCAAACTTGCTGAAAAGTTAGAAGTCGGGCGATCAACTGTCCGAGAGGCTTTGCGTAGTATGGAGCTTCTCGGATTGATTGAAACGCGAAGAGGTGAAGGAACATTTCTTGCGGATTTCAAAAAACATCAGCTCGTTGAAGTACTCGCAACATTTATTATGCAACAATCTAAGTCGTATGAAGATGTCATTGCAACGAGACGGATGCATGAGCGCGCGGCGATTGAACATATTTGTGCTCATCCGCACTGTCGATTACTTCCTGTTTGGGAAAGTTTATATTATAAGCTACAAGAAGAAGGAACGATTTGGCGCGAAGACGTCTTTCGTGAGATGATCATCGCGACAGAAAATCGTTTAGCGTTAAAAATTTGGTTTTTATTAAAACAATATAGCCGCGTGCCTTATTCACATATGACGACAGAAGAAGAAAGAGCGTATGTGAAACAATTGCTCGTAAATCTTGCACTCGGAAAACGGAAGGAAGCTGTGGAAGCCTATGAACAATGGATTGACACAATCGAAGAAGGTGGAGGAAGAACAAATGATTCGTAAATTATTTCGTAAGCCGAAACAAGATGCAGTGACGATCCCTTCAAAAGAAGCGACGAGTGACGTACCTGCAGGTATTATGTCAAAATGTCCAACGTGTAAACATATTATTTTAACGAAAGAGTTAGAAAAACAGCTCAAAGTTTGTCCGAAGTGCCATTATCATTTTCGTTTAACTGCCTATGAGCGACTCGATCAACTTGTCGATCGACATAGCTTTGAAGAGCTGTTTGAAACATTGAATACAGAAAATCCATTACATTTCCCGTCATATGAAGAAAAAGTGTTGAAAGATCAACAGCGTACTCAAATGAAAGAGGCTGTTGTTACAGGTGTAGGAAAAATAAAAAGTCACTCAGTTGCTATTGCGGTGATGGATGCTCATTTTCGTATGGGGTCTATGGGGTCTGTCGTCGGAGAGAAAATTACGCGATTGATTGAATATGCGACGAAGCATCGACTCCCTGTATTTATTTTTTCTGCTAGCGGGGGTGCGCGTATGCAAGAAGGAACAATTTCGTTAATGCAGATGGCAAAAACGAGCGTTGCGTTAGAACGTCATGACGCAGCGGGATTATTATATGTATCGATTTTAACGGACCCAACAACAGGGGGCGTATCGGCAAGCTTTGCATCTGTCGGTGATATTAATATCGCTGAGCCAAATGCACTCATTGGCTTTGCAGGACGCCGTGTCATTGAACAGACAGTCCGTGAAAAATTACCGAAAAATTTCCAGACAGCAGAGTTTTTACTTGAATGTGGACAATTAGACGATGTTGTTTCGCGCCACTCAATGCGTAATTATTTAGCAACTATTTTGGCGCTACATAAGGAGGGAAAATAATGCGTGCATTACCTTTTGAAAAACCTGTTGTCGTATTACGAGATAAAATTCGTGAACTTGAACAGTTTACAAAAGATAGTGAAGTAGACTTAAGCGATGAAATTGATAACTTGAAAGAACGTCTCGAACGTTTAGAAAAAGACGTTTATGGCAATATGGGAACATGGGATAAAGTGCAAGTTGCCCGTCATGCAGACCGCCCGACGACGAGGGATTATATTCCGTTACTATTTGATCAATTTTTAGAAATGAAAGGAGATCGGTTGTACGGAGAAGATCCTGCTATTATCGGAGGTATCGGATTTTTTAATGAAAAACCAGTTACTGTAATTGGACATCAACGAGGAAAAGATACGAAAGAAAATGTGTATCGAAATTTCGGCATGCCCCATCCAGAAGGATATCGAAAAGCACTCCGGTTAATGAAACAGGCGGAGAAGTTTCATCGTCCGATTATTTGTTTTGTTGATACGAAAGGAGCATATCCTGGAAAAGCTGCGGAAGAAAGAGGGCAGAGTGAAGCGATTGCGCGCAACTTAGTCGAAATGGCAGGATTGAAAGTTCCCGTTATTACGATTGTGATCGGTGAAGGAGGAAGTGGAGGAGCGCTTGCATTAAGTGTAGCAAATGAAATTTATATGTTAGAGCATGCAACGTATTCCGTCATTTCACCCGAAGGAGCGGCGTCGATTTTATGGAAAGATGCGAAGTATTCCGAAGAAGCAGCCGATGCATTGAAAATGACCGCTCAACATTTAAAAAAACTCGGGATTATACACGGAGTCGTTCCTGAAGTTTTAGGTGGTGCGCATCAAGATGTGCATGAACAAGCAAACTATTTGAAAGAAGCGATTCGTGTCTCGCTTGAACGGTTAACGAAGTTATCAGAACAAGAGTTGATCGATGAGCGATATGCTCATTTCCGCCAAATTGGTGTTTTTTCTGAATAAAAATTGTGTATAATAACGACGATTAACGAAAAAAGACAAATGGGGTAGAAAAATGAAGAAAATAGCAGTTTTAACGAGCGGTGGCGATGCACCAGGCATGAACGCCGCTTTACGAGCAGTCGTTCGGAAAGCGATTCATGAAGGAATGGATGTCTTCGGTGTCATGCAAGGGTATCAAGGATTGATCGATGATGAAATGATTCCTTTAAACGTCGGTGATGTCGGTGATATTATTCAACGTGGTGGAACGATTTTACAATCTGCTCGTTGTCCGGATTTTATGACAGAAGAAGGTCAACAGTTAGCAGTGAAAAATCTCCAGCAACGAGGAATAGAGGGTGTCGTCGTTATCGGGGGAGATGGCTCATTTAAAGGCGCTCAACGTTTAAGTGAGCTCGGCATTCCATCAGTCGGTGTTCCAGCAACAATTGATAATGATATCAATGGCACTGAATTTACAATCGGCTTTGATTCGGCGTTAAATACGGTCATTGAGGCGATTGATAAAATTCGGGACACTGCTAGTTCTCATGATCGTACGTTTATCGTTGAAGTGATGGGACGAGATGCAGGAGACCTTGCATTATGGTCAGGAGTAGCCGGTGGAGCTGAATCTATTTTAATTCCAGAAGAGCCGACAGATTTAGAAGAAATATTTAGTCGTCTACGCCGTAGTTATGGACGAGGGAAAAAGCATAGTATTATCGTTGTTGCAGAAGGTATTATGTCAGCAACGGAATTATCGGAAAAACTGCAAAAAGCATTCGGAGTAGAAACGCGTGTCTCTATTTTAGGACATATGCAGCGAGGCGGCTCTCCTTCTGCACGTGATCGTGTAATCGCTAGTCAATACGGAGCAAAAGCAGTGGAGCTTTTACAAAGAGGTAACGCAGGTTATGCCGTCGGTATGAAAAATCATACGATTGTTTCATATCCATTTGAAGAAGTTTTTACAGGTGAAACGTCGTTTGATTCCGAATTGTTAAAATTGTCTAAACAATTATCGATATGATGTGAAAAACTTCAGTATATGTTGTACAGTAGAAGTTAATCGAAATCTCATTTAAACCGATTAAAGAAAAAACGTTCTAAATATGATGATAAAGACAGTTATTTTAGAACGGATAATTTTCTTCAGAAAAAGCAAAAGAAATAATTAGAAAAGAAAACGAGGCGAACAATGGAATGAGAAAAACAAAAATTGTATGTACGATTGGGCCTGCAAGTGAACAACCCGAAATTTTAGAAAATTTAATTCGAGCAGGGATGAACGTTGCTCGACTAAACTTTTCACACGGAACGCAAGATGAACATAAGGCGCGTATTCAAGCAATTCGCGAAGCGTCAAAACGTGTAGGTCAACCAGTCGGTATTTTACTCGATACGCGAGGACCTGAAATTCGTACACATAATATGCAAGAAGGCGGTGTTCTGTTAAAACAAGGTCATGAAATTGACATCATGATGGAAGAAGTGCTCGGGACGGAAAAAGCATTTTCTATTACGTATGATCAATTGATTGACGATGTCGATGTAGGAGCATCGATTTTACTTGACGACGGCCTTGTTCATTTAGAAGTAACAGGTATTGACCAAGAGCGCGGCATTATTCATACAGTGGCGATGAACTCAGGGATGTTAAAAAGTAAAAAAGGTGTGAACGTACCAGGAGTTTCTGTACAACTTCCAGGAATTACCGAAAAAGACCGTTCAGACATTTTATTCGGAGTACAAGAACGTGTAGACTTCATTGCACCGTCATTTATTCGCCAACCAAAAGATGTTATTGAAATTCGGGAACTTCTTGATGAAAATGGTGGAGAAGATATTCATATCATTCCGAAGATTGAAAATGAAGAAGGTGTCGAAAACCTCGATGAAATTTTAAAAATCTCTGATGGAATCATGGTTGCTCGTGGAGATTTAGGTGTAGAAATTAAAGCAGAAGAAGTGCCACTCGTTCAGAAACATTTAATTCGTTCATGTAATAAAGCTGGAAAACCAGTGATTACAGCGACACAAATGTTAGATTCAATGCAATGGAATCCACGTCCAACACGTGCAGAAGCAAGTGACGTAGCTAATGCGATCTTCGACGGTTCAGATGCAATTATGCTTTCAGGTGAAACAGCGGCAGGTTCTTATCCAGTAGAAGCTGTTCAAATGATGGATGATATTGCACGAACGACAGAAGGGGCAATTGACTACAATACAGTCGTTTCTGACCGACGTCGCGAAGAGCATGGAAACTTAACAGAATCGATCGGGCAAGCAGCTTCTTATGCAGCATTAAATTTAAACGTAGCTGCTGTTCTTGCACCAACTGAAAGTGGACAAACGGCAAGAATGATTGCTAAATATCGTCCGGGATGTCCTATTATCGCAGTTACTTCAAGTGATTCGGTAATGACAAAGTTAACATTGTCGTGGGGAGTTTATCCGATTGTAGGAAAACAAGCACTTTCTATTGACGGTATTTTGCAAGAAGCAGTTGATTTAAGTTTAGAACACAATTACGTTTCACGTGGAGATGTCGTTATTATTACGGCAGGAGTTCCGGTCGGTCAAGCAGGAACGACGAACTTAATGAAAATTCACGTGATCGGTGACTTAGTTGCACGCGGTAAAGGGATTGGAAAAGCGAGCGTTTATGGGAATGCAGTTGTTGCGCGTAATGCGAAAGATTTAGAAGGCGTCGACTTACGCGGAGCAATTTTAGTAACAAACAATACAGATAAAGAAATGATGCCAGCACTTGAAAAATGTTCAGGACTCATTATGGAAGAAGGCGGCTTAACGAGTCATGGAGCAATCGTCGGATTAAGTCTAGGTATTCCTGTCATTATCGGTGTACCGAATGCAACTGACGTTATTCGCGACGGCACAGCGATTACGATGCATGCTGAATCAGGTTGTATTTATAGCGGACATGCAAAAGTTTTATAATGAAATCGTTGAGGAAAGAGTTGTTCTTTTACAGGGCAACTCTTTTTTGATGAGTGAAAATGCTTTTACGTATCACAAGAGAAAGAAAGTCGATAAAATAAAGGAGGAAGGAGTGTCACTTTATGAAGAAATGGTTATTTCTTATAGTCGCTTTACCAATTGTAGAAATCATTCTTCTCGTTTATGCGGGACAACGTATCGGATTTTGGTGGACATTAAGCCTTTTGATCGCTACAGGAATTCTCGGGTTTCTTCTCGTACAGAGTCAAGGCGTACGTACGTGGCAGATCGTACAAGAAAAGATGAGACGAGGAGAACCACCGGGTTATGCCCTATTAAATGGTTTCATATTGCTTATAGCGGGTATATTATTAATGTTCCCAGGATTTTTGACAGATTTATTAGGGGTGCTTGCACTTTTCCCATTTGTGAGAAAAAGGTTGTCACAATACATCATAAAAAGGTTATATAATAAGATGAAAAAGGGGAAAGTTGTCATTTTTAAGCAAAAGTGAACAAAAAAAGTTGCAAAAACGAAAATTTTGTGACAGAATAGGAATTAAGTTCAAGATATACCGACAGACCACCTGAAGGAAATGCGAGCTTATTTCTTTCACGAAATGAAAAAAGCGTTTCCATTCACAAATCTGTCTAACTTGATTATAATATCACTTGGAACTGTTTTGAGTTTTAAGGCAATCATTAAAATGGAAATCCAGCGGTCATACTCCACAAAAATTCGATGCGCTGGAAGATAAGGAGCGATAGTTATGTCACAAGCAAAAGGTTTAGAAGGCGTAGTAGCAGCTGATTCATCAGTAAGTGCTATCGTCGATTCAACATTAATGTATGTAGGTTACAATATTG
>JASLGI010000028.1 GCA_030149685.1 Bacillaceae bacterium
CGACCTTCAACTGTGTCTAAAAACGAAAGAACTGTTTCTGCTGCGATTACACCGTCAAGACCCGGACGGTATTCTGTTTGTACATTTGTCATTGTAATGACCCCCATTTAATTTGTTTGTTCGTAAATTCTCCCTGTATCAATACAGATGCAATCGTTCGAATATTCCGACTTTAGAAGTTTTATCGACGCTTCCCCAAGCATCCCTTCTTAATACTAGTATCTCTCTTTTCCCCAAGATAGCGAAGTACCCCTACAACGCATACCTATAAGAGAAGACGTATACATTTTATCGCTGGCACTAATTTACAGTAACCGCTTACAATGTTTAGTAAAAAGTCGTTATCGTTTTTGCATCTGTATAAAACTTAACATACGTAAAAAAAAATTACAACCCATAAAATAGATTAATTAACCATAAGATGTCATTGAAGCAGTGAATTTTCGTCTAAACTTTATCTGTTATAGTACAAAACACAGAATTAAAGGCTGTATTATTCATTAGTTTTCTGACAATTGAAATAATAAAATGAAAAAGAGTGATACTTTTTCACAAGTATCACTCTATATTTTTAACGATTATCAATCGTTTCTGGGTTCATATCATGGTTCATCATGCGATAAGAAGCCATTTCTTCATATTTTGTATTCGGACGTCCATAATTACAATATGGATCAATCGAAATACCTCCCCGTGGGGTAAATTTTCCCCACACTTCGATATAACGCGGGTCGAGTAACTGTATTAAATCATCCATAATAATGTTGACGACGTCTTCGTGAAAAGCTCCGTGGTTACGGAAACTGAATAAGTATAATTTTAATGATTTACTTTCAACAATTTTTTTATCTGGAATGTAGCTTAAGTAAATCGTCGCGAAATCGGGTTGGTTCGTTTTCGGACAAAGTGATGTAAACTCCGGACAATTTAATTTCACGAAATAATCGCGATCCGCATTTAAATTATCAATCGGTTCTAATACATCTGGTGTATATTCAAATAAATAATTTGTTTCTTCGCTGCCGAGCAAAGTCACTTCTGGCATCGAACAATTTGTACGTTCAGTCAATGAACTTCCTCCTCAAAACAATCAAAAAAGATTGCTCCATAGTTTTTTTAAGAGGGTTACGCTAAGGAAACCTCTTCTATACGTACTTTACTGAACCTACTTATAGAAGTCAACTTGCTTGAATGTTCGAACTATATTGAAAAAGATGGTACGATAGAACAGATTACTTTAAAGGAGTGAAGTTTTAAATGACAATGAAAATTCAAGTAGGTATCGCCGGTTACGGTAACCTCGGGCGTGGGGTTGAATCTTCTGTTTATCAAAACGACGATATGGAATTAGTCGGTATTTTTACTCGACGTGACCCGAAAACATTACAACCGTTAATGAAAGAGACGAATGTTTATTCAATGGATGATTTACTCTCATATAAAGAGAAAATCGACGTCCTAATTTTATGCGGTGGTTCAAACGATGATTTACCGACACAAAGTCCAGCACTCGCTGAGCATTTCAATATTGTTGACAGCTTTGATAATCACGCAGAAATTCCTAACCATTTTGAGCGTGTACATAAACAAGCGAAAAAGGGAAATACGACAGCGATTATTTCTGTCGGATGGGACCCGGGTTTATTTTCTCTTAACCGAATGATCAACGAAGCGATTCTTCCAGAAGGAGAAACACATACATTTTGGGGAAAAGGCCTTAGCCAAGGACATTCAGCAGCTGTCCGCCGCGTAGAAGGTGTAAAAGATGCGGTACAATATACAATTCCTTCAGAAGAAGCGATGAATAAAGTACGTAGTGGGGAAGAAACAGAACTATTAACGAATGAAAAACATAAACGTGTTTGTTACGTCGTATTAGCAGATGGCGCCGATGAAAAAGAAGTAGAACAACGCATCGTGACGATGCCTGATTATTTCGAGCCGTATGATACGACTGTTCATTTTATCGATGAAGATGAAATGAAACGTGACCATCAAGCGATGCCTCACGGAGGATTCGTTATTCGTAGTGGAAAAACAGGTAAAGGAACGAATCAAGTAATGGAGTTCTCACTCGCATTAGAGAGTAACCCTGAATTTACTTCAAGTGTCCTCGTCGCTTATGCTCGTGCTGCTCATCGCTTAGCGCAAGAAAAGTCATATGGCGCACATACTATTTTTGATATCGCACCGAAATATATCGCTCGCGATTCAAATGCTGACTTACGAAAAAACTTATTATAATGACTGAGTGCTTGAGTGATCCGACTCAAGCACTTTTTGCTTTTTCCATACGCTCTTTTGTCATTTCACGCAAGTTCTACTATAATAGAAATACTTTGAGAAAAAGGAGTTTTGGACATGACACAATTAGATAGTACGTTACAAATGTTAAAAGCATTAACAGACGCTAAAGGAATCGCAGGTAATGAGCGCGAAGTTCGCGAAGTAATGAAAGGTTACCTCGAGCCGATGGCAAATGAAATTACGTATGATGGCCTCGGTTCAATTATCGCGAAAAAAGAAGGTACAGCGAATGGACCGAAAGTGATGATCACTGGTCACTTAGATGAAGTTGGATTTATGGTAACAAAAATTGATGACAAAGGATTCATCCGTTTCCAAACAGTCGGCGGATGGTGGAGTCAAGTAATGCTCGCTCAACGTGTAACAATCGTCACACGTGAAGGAAAAGAAATTACAGGAATTATCGGTTCAACACCACCACACGTCCTTCCTGCAGAAGCACGCAAAAAACCAGCAGATATTAAAGATATGTTTATCGATATCGGTGCAGCTTCTAAAGAAGAAGCATTAAGCTGGGGCATCTTACCTGGAGATATGATTGTTCCTTATTTCGAATTTACAGTCATGAATAATGAAAATTACTTACTCGCAAAAGCTTGGGACAACCGTATTGGTTGTGCAATTGCAATCGATGTAATGAAGCAACTCGAAAATGAAGAACATCCAAACACATTATATAGTGTAGGTGCCGTTCAAGAAGAAGTAGGTCTTCGTGGAGCAAAAACAGCGACACATATGGTAGAGCCTGATATCGGTTTTGCAGTAGACGTCGGTATCGCTGGAGATACACCTGGCATTTCACCGAATGATGCAACGAGCAAAATGGGAGACGGCCCACAAATTATTCTTTATGACGCTTCAATGGTGTCACATAAAGGATTGCGTGAACTCGTCGTCGACGTAGCTGAAGAATTAAATATCCCTTACCAGTTCGACGCTATTGCTGGTGGAGGAACAGATGCTGGAAGTATGCATATTGCAACGAGCGGTCGTCCGACACTCGCAATTACGATTGCAACGCGTTACATCCACTCAAACGCAGCAATGCTTCACCGTGCAGATTATGAAAATGCAGTAAAATTAATTACAGAAGTCGTGAAACGTCTCGATAAAGAAACGGTTGACCGTATTACTTTTGAATAATATGCAAAGCTATCCTTTTTATAAGGGTAGCTTTTTTCTTTCTTCCTTTTACAAACCTCTTTCTACTGCTTTATCGTCCCCCTTCTTTCATTTTCTGAAAATAAATATAAATACAATTGACTTTATATTTATGCATATGTATACTCATATATACAAACGAACGTTAAGAAGGGAATGGATGAAATGCTTACACAATTAAAAGGAAAAGATTTTTTGACATTACTTGATTTTTCAAGTGAAGAAGTACAGTTTCTCCTCGATTATGCCGTGGAATTAAAAGAGAAATTCCAACAAGGGGAAGAAACTCATCTATTAAAAGGAAAAACACTCGCAATGATCTTTGAAAAACACTCAACACGTACGCGTATTTCTTTTGAAGTCGGTATGACACATCTTGGCGGAAATGGAATGTTCCTCCACTCACGCGATTTACAAATTGGCCGTGGAGAAACTGTTCATGATACAGCAAAAGTATTAAGTGAATTCGTTGATGGCATTATGATTCGTGCAAACTCTCATGAAATGGTCGAAGAACTGGCAGAACACGCTTCGATTCCTGTAATCAATGGATTAACAGACATTTATCATCCTGCACAAGCAATGGCGGATCTATTAACAATTCTCGAAGTGAAAGGCTCTTTAAAAGGATTGAAACTTGCTTACGTCGGTGACGGAAATAACGTCGCACATTCACTCATGATTGCTGGTGCACATATGGGAATGGAATTAACAGTCGCTACACCGAAAAGCTACGAATTCGATGAAGCAATCGGACAACAAGTAAAAGCACTCGCAGAAAAAAATGGCGGCTCCTTCATGACGACATATGATGCAACAGAAGCTGTTCAACAAGCGGATGCAATTTATACAGATGTTTGGACGAGCATGGGACAAGAAGAAGAAAGTGCCCAACGCCTTATCGATTTCAAAGATTACCAAATTAACGATGCGCTCGTCAGCTATGCAAAAGAAGATTATATGTTCCTTCATTGTTTACCTGCTCATCGAGAAGAAGAAGTAGCGACAAGTGTCATTGATGGACCGAACTCTTACGTTTTCCACCAAGCAGGAAACCGACTACATGCGCAAAAAGCAATTCTTGCAGCCCTAATGCAATAAAAAATCTCGCAACCTTTAACCGGTTGCGAGATTTTTTATCGAATTATAATCCTCGGTCTAGCTCATAAAGACGACGATAACGTTCATTTGTTTGTAATAACTCTTCATGCGTTCCTAAAATCGCAATCTCCCCTTCGTCCATAAATAAGACGCGGTCCATTTTTTCAATTCCTGTTAAATGGTGAGTAATCCAAATGACGGTTTTATCTCCGAGTGCATTGAGCATCGTTTGTACGAGATCATATTCTGTATCAGGATCAAGTCCGACAGTTGGCTCATCTAAAATAACGATCGGTGTATCTTTTACTAAAATACGCGATAACGCGATACGTTGACGTTCGCCTCCTGAGAAACGTTGACCTGTTTCTTCCATTTGTGTATCTAGTTGCTTCGGTAATGATGAAATATAGTCTCCTAAACCGACAGAGTCAACGATCTTTTCGATTTCTTCACGTGGTACGTCGTGATTACCGAGTCGAATATTATTTTCAACAGAAGTTGCGAATAAATACGGCTTCTGATTCAGTACACTAATCGACTCGTAAATACCATCGCCATATTGGGTCGGATCTTGTCCATCAATACGTACTTGACCTTCTACTGGCGTTAAGTTTCCGAGAATGAGCTGAATCAATGTTGACTTTCCTGCACCACTTTTTCCGAGTACAGCAATCTTCTCGCCATAAGGTATTTTCAATGTTACATCATTTACTGCTTTTTTACCCTCTTCTGTATAACGATAAGTTGCTCCTTGAATATCAATGGCAGGACGTTCAAAGTTCGGTTCAACGACTTGTTCTTTCGTTTCTGCTGGAGCAAATGTTTCAATTTCATCGAGTCGACGGAATGATTCTTCATACACAGGAATACGTTCTACTGCGTGTGAAATGGGGATCATCCCTTCAAGTATTGGCATAACAACGAGTGTAAACGCTGCGATATATGTTGGAGCGATAACACCTTCAGCCGCTTGAAAACCTGCCCATATACCGACAACAACGACTAAAACACCTGTAAATACTTGCAATTGAAACTGACGTGTTTGATGCCAATAATCAAGTTTTCGTTCAGATGCATCACTTTTACGTGCATCCTCTAAAAATGTTGAAACGAATTCTTTTTGACGTCCACTAATGATCCAATCGCTCACACCTAAAATTGCATCCGTGTACGTTTTGTACAGATGAGCATGTTGCTCTTTTGACGCTTTTTGATGTTTCTTTAAAAAGTACAATGAAATGAGTGGGTAAATAAATACGACGACACTTAAACAGAGCGCCATAAATATTGCAAAGACCCAATCAAAGACCGCAAGCCAAATGACAGCGAACATAAAGATGAACAGACCGATCATCGTAGGGAAAATCGTACGAATATAAACGTCCTGTAAATGCTCGATATCATCAGATAATGCTCCGAGCAAATCACCTGTTTTAAATTTAGAACGGATGAATAATGCTTGTGGTTCTAACGCTCGATAAAGAGATAATCGCATATCTGCTAATACTTTTAATACTGCATCATGCCCTAATAAATTCTCTAAATATCGAAGAACCGAACGAGAAATACCGAATGCACGTACCATCACAATCGGCACATAAACGAGTAGAATCGTTTCAGGCTTTTCTGATGCCCGTGTAATTAAATAACCTGACGTATATGTTAATGCTGCTGCTGATAGTAAAGCTAATGTTCCTAAAATAATCGTCATCAGCATTAAAGAACTATATTTCTTCATATACGGTTTCACATAAGTTTCTACATAATAACTCAACGGATTCCTCCTTTCCGGTGAGCTTCAATAAGTGTCGCATACGTTCCACCTTTTGCTAATAACTCTTCATGTGTTCCACGCTCCACAATTTCTCCTTGGTCCATTACGAGAATCGTATCCATATTTTTCATCCAATGAAGACGGTGTGTTGCAAAGAAGACGAGTTTATCTTCTAATAGTGGAACTAAAATTTCTTTAATATCATGTTCTGTCTCAATGTCTAAATGTGCCGTTGGTTCATCAAAAATTAAAATCGAACTCTTCTGTAACAAAGTTCGCGCAACAGCGACACGTTGTTCTTCTCCTCCACTTAACTCACGACCACCGTGACCGATTTCCTCATCTAAACCGTTTGGTAACTCATTGATAAGGTTCGTCAGTCCTACACGCTCGACAGCTTCCATCACTTCTTCACGTGTAGCTTCAGGTGCATAAAACCGTAAGTTCTCTAACATCGTCGTTGAGAAAATTGTCGGATGTTGTGGGATGTAAGACATTTGCTGCTGCCAACTAGGTGTCGTTAAATGTGGCACTTCTACACCATCGATTGTAAATGTTCCTTTTTCATTTTGAGCAAATCCTGATAAAACTGAAATCAATGTCGACTTTCCTGCTCCTGACACACCAACAATCCCTACTTTTTCATTGCCTTTCACTTCAAATGAAAGATTTTTTAGCAATTGTTGCTCTTCATCTCCGAGTTTCGTAATATTCGATGCACGTAGAACACTATCTTTTGTCCACGTTGGAACTTTGGCATCGACTTGTTCACGATCGGAAGTGTCTGCTAAAATCCCTCGAATTTCATTTCCTGCATCTTGACCATCCACTGTTGCGTGGAAGTCGCTTCCTAATTCACGTACAGGTAAGAAATATTCAGGCGCTAAAATTAAAATTGCTAATGCTGGTTCAAGCATTACTGTTCCATTGATTAACCGGAATCCGAGAAAAACAGCAACAATCGCT
>JASLGI010000053.1 GCA_030149685.1 Bacillaceae bacterium
AGATAAACTACTGCCCAGAAACGTCCAAAGACGCCAACGGGTTAGCAGAAACTATCGAGTTAAGGTAGTTTTTAACGTAGCCGTAACCGTAACCAATCGGTTCTCTGTCATACAGTGCTAAAGCTCTACGAAGGAGGCTTACATAAGCCGGCGTTCTTTAAATACCTTGTTACAAAGGGTTTTTACGTACGCTTTGTTTAAGACATCCTTCTTTTAGAGCTAAGGATGTCTTTTTCTTATTTTACAAATTCAAGGGGGTGGTGGAATGGACATTCCGAATCGAAAAAGCACGAAAGATATACCGGAGCCTTCCCCACACTCTTTTACGTGGGAAGGTCGATCAGTTGAGGAGGATTTTTATTTATGGAAAAACAGTTTCAACTCGAAACGACTGGGCAATTAATGACAGAAGAATACATTGCCTTAAGCGATACATTTACGGTCGAACAGTCCGTGCAACATGTGCGCAACCACGTCGAAAATAAAACGAATATTCACTATTTATTTGTCGTGAATGAAGAACGCGACTTACTCGGAGTTTTATCCTTGCGTGAATTACTAAGCGCATCTGGAGAACTCCCAATTACATCGGTCATGATGAAAAACGTCATCTCGCTTCCTACCGATATGGACCAAGAACGAGCAGCTCTTTTATTCCAAGAACATGACTTCGTTTCAATGCCCGTCGTTAGCAAGGCAGGTAAGCTCGTCGGAGTTATTCACGTAGAAGATATTTTAGATGTCATGGAACAAGAAACAACAGAAGACTTTCATAAAATGGCTCCTGTTTCATCGTTTGAAGTGAGTTTAACAGATGCGGGAATTTCAACACTTTACCGAAAACGCGTCGTTTGGCTCGTCGTATTAGTATTTATGAATGTGTTCTCAGGAGCAGGAATTGCGCATTTCGAAGATGTCATCGAAGCGAACTTAGCACTCGTCTTTTTCTTACCTTTACTCGTTGACAGCGGTGGAAATGCCGGTTCACAAGCATCCACTTTAATTATCCGGTCGATGGCACTTGGAGAAGTTCGTATGAAAGACTGGATGAAAATGTTTACGAAAGAAATTTCAGTATCTATTTTACTCGGTCTTACAATGGCACTCGCTGTTTCAGGTATCGGCTGGTGGCGCGGTGGACCAGATATTGCACTCGTCGTTGCATTAACGATGGTCGCAACAGTAATGATGGGAAGCTTAATTGGTATGAGCTTACCGTTTATCTTTAGAAAATTAAACTTAGACCCAGCAACTGCAAGTGCCCCACTCATTACGTCAATTGCTGATATTGTCGGAGTACTTATTTACTTCTCAATCGCTAGTGCATTACTTCCAACGGTGTAATCGCTTCTTTAAGGCAATAGAAAGTAGGCGATGTATATGTCCGTCGGAGAAACATTATTTAAATTATCATTTGCGATGTTACTCGGTTTTTTAATTGGTTTAGACCGTCAAATTAAACATAAACCACTCGGTATGAAAACGTCGATGATTATGAGTGTCGCAAGCGCGTTACTTACAATCGTCTCTATTGAAGCTTTTTTAACATATGCTACACCAACATTTCGAAATATGGATCCGATGCGACTTGCTGCTCAAATTGTGAGCGGTGTCGGTTTCCTCGGTGCAGGAGTCATTTTACAACGACGCAACGATGTCATTTCAGGACTGACGAGCGCTGCGCTCATTTGGTCCGCTGCGGGAATCGGCATCGCCGTTGCAGTCGGCTTATACATCGAAGCAACTTTTGCTACATTCCTTTTCATTAGTGCTGTTAATGTCATTCCTCATTTCGTGAAAAAGCTCGGACCTGAGCAACTTCGCCAACACGAAATCGCCGTACGGCTCGTCACGGAAGGAGAAGTGTCGTTAACAGATCTCATTCGCACGATTGAAGGAAAAACATTTACGATGGAAGCAGCAACGAAACTGCTCGTTGAACCGATCGAAGTTCGTCGATTAAAAATTCAAGATCTCCCGAATAATGAACAACAAATCGAATTGCGACTCGTGGCCCCCGAATCGCAATATACGACAGAAGTGTACTACATGTTTAAAAAGATTCCAGAAGTGAAACGAGTCGACGTCGAACGACTATAAGGAGGGGTTTCTATGATGAAACATTGGGAAGAACGTACTTATTTTTTAACCCTTGCACTACGTAATAATGATATCGAACGTGTGCACAATGATTGGCTATCTTTGCAACCGAAGGAGCGACAACTGTATATTCAATCACTTGCCCCGAGTGATTACCTCCTGCTCGACAGACGCTACCCAAGGTGGAAAGAGACCATTCATTATGAACAAAAACACTACCCAAAGTGGTACAAAATCCACGTAAGAAAAAAGTCAAAAGCACTCACTACTCCTAAAAAATAAAAGAAGCCGCTCATCTATTATAAATGTAATAGACGAGCGGCTTTTCGTTTCATTAAACGATATATTTAACGACTGGATAATAATAATCTTCTCCACGAACCGTGCGTACGATTGCAATGATCGGGACGAATAACCACATTAAACCGAAAATTGGCATGATTAAAAAACCGATGAGAACATACATTAATACTGCTGAAATCGCAAATCCTGCACCGATGAACAATTGAAACAGTAATGCTTGAATCGATTGACGTTTCAGTGTCATATCCCCTGTGACGAAACTGCCGACTAAATACATAATGACAGGTACTAAAAACGGCGCAAAAAATGCACTCGCATGTAAAATAATTTGTAACCCTTGTCTTTCTTGCATACGTATGACCTCCTTTATCCTTATCTATACTACGGATGAGACAGAAAAAAAGTTGCAAAAAAGGAAGATATTTCGCAGGTAACGAAATATCTTCCTCACTTAATTATTTTGTTAATTGTTTTAATTCATCAACGAGTGAGCCGATATAAGCAATCGTTTCACGTAATGGTCCGTCAGTTGTAATATCGACACCTGCCATTTTTGCTAACTCAGCAGGACGTTTCGATCCTCCTGCGCGAAGCACTTCTAACCAGTCATTAACAGCAGGTGTTCCTTCTTTTAAAATGCGCTGAGAAACTGCAGTCGAAATCGTAAGGCCCGCACTATACGTATATGGATATAAGCCCATGTAGTAATGCGGCTGGCGCATCCACGTAAGTTCTGCTCCTTCTTCAATCTCCACTACATCTCCCCAAAATGCTTCAAGTACTTCTCGTTTTAAACGATTCAGTAACGGTGCATTGACACTTCCACCTGCATCAATCACTTCATACACTTTTCGTTGATAAGCTGCTTCGAGTAAGTGAGTGACGAAGTTATGATAATACGTATTAGAAATAATCGATGCGATCACCCAACGTTTGAAACGATCATCTGTTGAATTTTTTAATAAATGATTCGTCATTAACATTTCATTCATCGTTGATGGCGCTTCAACAAAATACATCGATGTACGTGCATTGAAGTAATTTTGGTGTTGATGCGCATGTTGGAAGTGTCCTGCGTGTCCTAGCTCGTGTGTCAATGTAAAGACATCTTCCATGCCTCCTGTCCAACTCATCAGCACGTATGATTGATATCCATACGGACTTGAACAAAACGCTCCTGTCGACTTCCCAATATTTTGTGCAAAATCAATCCAGCGGTGATCGAATGCTTCATGGAGCATTGCTGTATATTCTTCGCCCATTACTTCTAATGAATCGAGTACATATTTTTTCGCATCATCCATCGTCACTTGTGGCACATACTCTGGGTCGAGCGGTGCTTTCAAATCAGCGAATGTCATCTTTTCTAACCCGTACACTTCTTGAATCAGTTTTGCATATTCACGCATAATTGGTGCTAGTTCTTCCATAATGACATCGATTTGACGATTGTACATATCACGTGTCACTTTTTGCGGAAATAATAAGTAATCAATCACAGAATCAAATCCGCGTAATGTCGCTTCTGTTTTTTCTTGTTGTAAATGCATGTCATACGTTTTTGCTGTCGTATTTTCATAATCGCGAAGTTTATTATAAAACGCTTCATATGCTGCACGGCGAATCGTTGTATTCGGATGTGTATCCCATTTTCCTTCGAATAAGTTATAACTCATCGGATACGTTTTCCCATCTACTGTTAACGGATCAAACGCGATGTCTGTTAATTTCGTCGTATTATATAAACTATAAGGTCCATTAAATGTCGAACTAAATGCAGACAATGCTTTTTCTACCTCGGGATGTAATTGGTGAGGTTTCCATTCAATTAAATCATTTAAGTAATTTGCGAAACGCTCATCACTAGTTGCTGCCTCTTGTAATACATCTTCTTCTAATGCGAGTAATTCACTATCGATAAAAGATAGTGTACTTTGAAACTCTGCATAAAACGCATAAAACTTGCTGCTACGTTCTTGATGCTTCGTATTCGTTCCATCAACACTCTCTGAAAGGCTAGCATATGTGCTAATTGGCACGAGACGCTCTAACGCTTTTTCATAACGGTCCATTACTTGAAGGATATCTTTTGTCGTTTGAATATTTCCTTGCCACTCATCACTAAATGCATGAACCTCTTTTTTTAATGAAGTGACTGCTTCTTCATATGCTTCTTCTGTTTCAAACAACGGCGTAAGATCCCATGTTTCTTCTACAGGGACTTCTTCACGTTTTACTAATTCTTTTGCCATCTTGACCACTCCTTTTATGTAGTGCTTTCTATTTTACCGCAAAAAAGAAGAATAAGAGAGAAATATCTCTTATCCTTCTAAAAAATTATTCATCTTCTACGTGAATGTCAAACTCTTCTTCGATAGACTCTTCTAACTCACGGAACATGACACGAATTTTGTAATCACCTGGATTTTTAAATTCATAATTTGCTGTGTACACTCCTGGTGATGTTTCTTCTGCTTTTACTTCTCGTTCGACGACAAGTTCATTTTGCATCACTTCGTAATATACTTCACGTTCTGACAATGCTTCACCTTCCGCTGTTTTTAACTCAACAGTTAAAGGCGTTTCTTCAAATCGTTTTGTTTTTTCTGGAATGTTCGATACGACAGAAGTTTGTTCTTCCACATCACCAACTACTAGTTTTGCTTCTGGTTCGACTACAGTTCCTTCTACATCAACGATCGCTTGAATCTGATACGTTCCTTCATCTTCAAACTGAAGCGTCGTCTGATATTTTCCTTTTCCTTCATCATTCGCCATCAATGGTGTCACTTGTTCAGGTGTTGCACTTTCCCACATATTAAATAAAACACTCGCATCTTTTACTTCTTTTCCACCTTTTGTTACATCGACTGTAATAGCGACTGGCTCATCTGTATCTGCTGTACTTGCAAAAGATAAAGCCGCTTCAATATCTCCGTCTTTTTCAGTACTTTGCATCGTAACTCCTCCATCAGTTTCATTCGATGAACAAGCTGTTAAGAAAACTCCTAAAATGAGAGCGCTAAATAAAAACAAATATTTCTTCATTCTAAATCCTTCCTTTCATGGTAAAATAAATAGATAGAAATTACTTTTCTTCACAAAATATGTCTTAAACGAGGAGATTGTATGAAGTTTTATAGAAATTCATACAAACTTCTTATGACTTTGTGAAAATAGTGATACACGTACAATACTTTACAAAGAGGTGTAATTTCATTGAACAGATATACGATTATGATTATTGACGATGAACAACAAATGCGCAAATTAATTCGCACATTTTTAGAAAAAGAAGGGTACACCGTCGTCGAGGCAACTGATGGGGCACATGCTTTATCCCTCATCGAAAAATTCTCTCCACATCTTTTAATTGTCGATGTGATGATGCCTTATATGGATGGTTTCACCTTTGCAAGTGAAGTTAAACATATTTCTGATATTCCTTTGATCTTTTTATCGGCTAAAGGAGAAGAGTGGGACAAAATCCAAGGGTTAAAACTAGGGGGAGATGATTATATCGTCAAACCTTTCTTACCTGGTGAACTCCTGGCACGTGTAGAAGCAGTACTACGCCGTTCATACAATGAGAAACCGAGCACGGAAAAATTAAAAGTCGGACCAATCGTCATTGATAATGAAGCACATACTGTCACACTTGACGGAGAACCACTTTCATTAACGCTGAAAGAATTCGGTGTATTAAATGTTTTAGCGAAAAACAAAGGACGCGTGTACTCACGCGAACAACTTCTTCACCTCGTTTGGGGGGAAGATCACCAAAGCAGCGAACGAACAGTCGACACTCATATTAAAACATTACGTTTAAAAATGGGAGATGCCGGTAGCTTGATTGAAACGGTATGGGGTGTCGGATATAAATTCGAAGAGTGATCATCTATGTTAAAACGACTGAATCTTAGTCAAAAAATGCTCGTCGTTCTTGGGCTTTCTATTGGGTTTACTATTTTATTTTCTTTCTTCTTTCTACACTTTCTCTATTCAGAGTTGTATTTAAAAAGTGTAGAACGTTCGATCGTTTATCAAGGAGAACGAATGGCTGTTCATTGTGATGATGATATTTTCATGAAAGATAAGTTCGAAAAAATCGAATGGTTTAATATTATATCTGAACATGAAATGATTGCTGCGAAAACAACGGATGAGTTAATCGAATATTTCCCTCACGAAATCGATGGAGAATTATTATTAACAACAGATGAAAAGCGCGCACTCATTCAAGGAGAATATATTATTAAAGACGGCTACGTCGAACATCTCGACCGAAATGTTCTCGGTGCTATATTCCCGATGGAAAAGAATAATATACGTATCGGATATCTCTTTATTTACGTACCTCTTGCGGCGATTCAAGACGTATTTCAACAAGGGATTCCTATTTTACTCATCGTCGGTACATTATTTTTCTTATTACTTTTCTTTATTTTACGTCGCGTATGGCACTCGTTATTTACACCAATGCGTCAACTTCAAATGTTTGCAAAAGAAGTTTCTCAAGGAAATTACTCGCATCGTGTACCAGTGGACCGAGATGATGAAGTCGGTGAATTATCAAAAGCCTTCAACGCAATGAGTCGCTCATTAGAAGAACAAGAAGAACGAAAAAAAGAATTTACTTCTAATATCGTACATGAGTTGCGTACACCTCTTACTTATATTCGAGGATACGCACATGCGTTACGAGAAAAGATTTATAGTTCTCCGGAAGAGGCTGCTCATTATTTAGAGACTATCGATAAAGAAACGACACGACTGAATCAACTATTAAATGATTTAGTAGAACTGAATCATTTACAAGAGCAAATGTATTCTGTTCATAAAGAGCCGATTCCTCTTGCTCAGTTACTCAACGACACGATTGATTTATTCATCTTACAAATCGATAAAAAAGAGATTACTTTAACTCGTACTATCGATGATTCTATTATCGGCTATGCTGATGAGCAACGAATTCAACAAGTCTTTTACAATACGATCGATAATGCGGTCAAATATTGTGAGCAAGGCGGAAGTATTTCGATTACGTTACGCGAAACAGATGACGATGTTCGTTACACTATTTCGAATACAGGTGTCACTATTGCTAAAGAAGACCTTGATCGTATCGGGGAACGATTTTTCCGCACCGATAAAGCGCGCACTCGAACGACTGGAGGTACTGGACTCGGTCTATCGATTGTACAGGCGATTATCCAACTACATTATGGAACATTTTCTATTGATAGTAACGCTACGGATGGTACAACGGTCACAATTATTTGTCCTCCTTTTGATCAGGCGATGGCATTAGAAAAAAAGAAAAAGAACGAAAAAAAGTGCTCGAATGAATAATCATTCGGCACTTTTTTGTTATCCTCGATCACATGCTTGTTGTACTTTAATTTGTTTACTACGTAACTGTCCACATGCTGCATCGATATCGGCTCCGTTTTCATAACGGACACCGCATGAAATCCCTCGTTTTTGCAATGTGTCGTGGAACTTACGAATCGCTTCAGGTTTACTTCGACGATATTGCCCGTGTTCATCAACAGGGTTGTACGGAATTAAGTTCACATAAGATAAATGTTTTTTCGACTGTAGTAAGTTCGCTAACTGTTCTGCTTCTTCTACATGATCGTTGACATCATCGAGTAAAATGTATTCAAATGTAATGCGACGATTTTTCTTACTTAAGAAGTAATCGATCGCATCCATTAACTCACGAATCGGATACGCACGGTTAATTTTCATAATACGTGTTCGTAACTCATCATTCGGTGCATGAAGTGAAACCGCTAAGTTAATTTGAATATCTTCTTCTGCGAATTCGCGAATCTTCGGTGCAATACCACTTGTAGAAACGGTAATATGGCGTGCTCCGATAGATAATCCGTCTTGATCGTTTACGACGCGTAAAAAGTCCATTAAGTGATCGTAGTTATCGAATGGTTCACCGATTCCCATAACGACGATATGACTGACGCGTTCGCCATTCCCTTCTTCATCGAAGTGACGTTGCACGTGCATAATTTGTTCAACAATTTCACCCGCTGTTAAATCGCGATCTTTTTTCAACAGCCCACTTGCACAGAAGCTACACCCGATATTACATCCGACTTGTGTCGTCACACAGACCGAATGTCCGTATGGAAATGTCATTAACACCGTTTCGATTAAGTTCCCGTCTGCTAAACGGAATAAAAATTTAATCGTCCCGTCTTTTGACACTTGCTTTACTTCTTGTTCAAGTGATGTAATGTAAAACTGTTCTTCTAATGCTGCTCGCATATCTTTACTTAAGTTCGTCATCTCTTCAAATGATTGAACTCGTTTCACGTATAGCCAATCCCATAACTGTTGCGCCCGGAATTTTTGTTGCCCGTTTTCAACGAGCCAATTTTCTAACTGTTCTTTCGTATATCCATAAATGGATTGTTTCATTACAAATAACCCTCTTTTCATAATACTCACTAGCTCTTTATCATACGCTACTTTCTTAAAAAACGAAAGCTTCTTACTTTTTCTTCTTCGAATCATTTAAATATTCTTCACGTAATTGTTGTTTCGCTGATCGCATATTTTTCCATAAGACAAGAATTTCTAACAATACGAGAATAATAAAGAAAATACCGAGAGCGGTTGAACCGTTATTAAAAGAAAAAACTGCCCCAATTGTTAAAAGAGCAATCATTAATAAATCAAACCACATAGAGACAACCCCTTTTTTATTCAGTGTATCACGTTTTTCCACGAAACGACAATGAAAGAAATATCGCGCTAACCGACAAAAAAGCCTTCCTAAAAGGGACTCTTTTAGGAAAGCTCTTTACATTACTTCATCTAAATGACGGAAAAACTGCTCCATCTCTTCGTCGGTTCCAATCGTAATTCGGAGGTATTGATCAATGCGCGGATCATGAAAGTAACGGACGAGGACCTTTCTCTTGCGTAACTGTTCATACAATTGTTCTGCATCTTTTTCTTCGTGTGTAGCGAAAATAAAGTTTGCAGCTGATGGAAGGACAGAAAATCCGCGTTTTTCCATTTCTTGAATCGTTTTAGCACGCGTTTGTAATACGGCTTCTTTTTTCTCTTCAAAATAAGGCGTATCTAAAAAGGCTTCTGTCGCTCCACTTAGTGCGATGCGGTCTAATGTGTAAGAGTTAAATGAATCTTTCATTCGAACGAGTGCTTCGATTAAATGTTCTTGTCCCATCGCAAGACCTACTCGAAGTCCAGCGAGTGCTCGTGACTTACTTGTCGTTTGAACGACGAGTAAGTTCGGATACTGATCAATCAACGTGACAGCTGACGGTGCTTCTGCATAATCGATATACGCTTCATCAACGATGACGACTTTATTTTCATTTGCTTGTAAAATCTGTTCGATTTGTTCAAGTGGCAAATAAAGACTCGTCGGCGCATTCGGATTAGGGAAGATGACTCCTCCTTCCGCATTATAAAACTGCTCGACTTGCAATGTGAAATCTTCATTCATTGGCACTTCTTCAAAAGGAATATTGAACAATTTTGAATATACGGGATAAAAACTGTACGAAATTGCTGGAAAACGAATGACTTCCCCTTCTTCAAAAAAGGCGTAAAAGGCAAATGCGAGCACTTCATCTGAACCATTCCCGACGAATACTTGCTCTTTTTTCACACCATTCGTTTGAGCGATCGCTTCACGTAACGTATCCGCTGTCGGTGATGGATACTTTTGCATAACTCCACCCGCTGCGCGTTTCATCGCTTCAATCGCCTTCGGACTCGGCGGATACGGGTTTTCATTCGTATTGAGCTTCACGACATCTGGATCGTTCATTTGCTCTCCTGGCACATACGGCTCTGTTCGCTTCACAGCTTGCGTCCAAAATTTACTCATTAGCATCTTCCCCTTCTACTCGTCGACGACTTCGTAACACACGTTGAATGTCTTCGATCTCGACGCCTTGTTCTTCCATTAAAACGAGCGTGTGATAAATGAGGTCACTAATTTCCATCGCTACATTTTCTTTGTCGCGATTTTTCGCTCCGATAACGACTTCTGTCGCTTCCTCGCCGACGTTTTCTAATATTTTATCAACACCTTCTGTCAATAAATATGTCGTATAAGAACCTTCTTTCGGGTGTTGTTTCCGGTAACGAATCTCATCACGAATTTCATACACAACCGTTCGTAAATTTTCACCTTCATCCAAAGCATTCGTGAAAAAGCATGAGCGTTCTCCTGTATGGCATGCCGGTCCTGCTGCAGATACTGTAAGTAGCAACGTATCTTTGTCACAATCGACATCGATTTTTTTCACATATTGACGATTGCCTGACGTTGCTCCTTTATTCCACAACTCTTGACGT
>JASLGI010000054.1 GCA_030149685.1 Bacillaceae bacterium
TTTTGAAGATCGCCTGACACGCGTGTCATACGCTCGACCGTTTCATTCAACTCAGGGTTGTGCAACTCACCGGCAATCGACTGGAGTCGACCACGATCGATAACGAGCTCTTCGAACAAGTTCATGAGCACGTCGAGACGATCGATATTGACGCGGATCGTTTTACTACCTTGCGCCGGTCGACGCTTCGGTGTTTTCTTCTTTTCTTCTTTTTTCGGTTGAGGCGTATCCGACACTTGCTCTTCCGTTCGTTCTTCCTTAGTTTCGTCTTCCGTCGAACGTTCTTCGCTTCTAGCGCTCTCTTGCGTCCCTTTTACCGCTTCTCTTGTCAGTGTCGTCACATGAACTTCTTCGACTTCCGACACTTTCATCGCTTTTTCTTTCAAATGTGGATCTTCCTCTGTTGAAACGAGCGTCACGCGGAATGTCGTATCGAATTCCTCACTTTCTAACTGTTCAGCTGGAGGGTTTGAAGAGATGACTTCTCCTACTTTTTCAAAAATTTCGAATAACATGAAGACACGTGCGGCTTTCAACACACAATCGTCTCGCAACGTCACTTCTACTTCGTATACTGTATATCCTTGCTCGATCGACTGAAGAAGAACGGTCTGTTCAAATTGATCATACGGTGAGTCTTCAGAAGTGCTTACTTCTCCTGATGATGGCTCTTCTTCATCAAGCGCTGCAGCGACGTCTCCTGACGCTAAACGGTTTAACGTTTCTACTAGTGATGAAACGTCCATTTGTCCGGTACCGCCACGTTCAATGTCTCCTACCATTTCTTCTAAATCGTCGACCGCCTCAAAAACGACGTCTAAAATTTCAGTCGTCACGACGATTTGTTCGTTTCGAATCGCATCTAAGACGTTTTCCATTTTATGCGTTAAATCTGCGATATCTTCGTACCCCATCGTGGCAGACATCCCTTTTAACGTATGCGCTGCGCGGAATACTTCATTGACGAGTGCTAAATCTTCCGGGTTTTTTTCTAGCTCTAACAAATGTTCTGTACACGCTTGTAAATGTTCTCTACTTTCATCGAGAAACATGTCTAAATATTGGCTCGTATCCATTTTTATACCTCCTACGGTCGTAACATCTCCACGATGCTCGGAGCAATGTCAGGCAAATCTTTCACTTCTTCCGCAAGTCCCGCTTCGACGATTGCTTTCGGCATGCCGTAAATAACTGCCGTTTTTTCCGATTCAGCAATGACATGGGTCCGTTCGTTTTGCCGTTTCAATGTTTTGACACCTTCTGTTCCATCATTCCCCATACCGGTCATGATGACTGTAATGTATTGTAAACTCCGTTCACTCGCTGCACTTTCTAACAAGACGTCAACGGCTGGACGATGCGCTTTTCGGGGTGGCTCTCGATCGTCTAACTGGATCGTATACGTCGAGCCGAACCTTTTAAACTTCAAATGCGCTTCGCCTGGCGCGATGTATGCGACGTTATTTTGAATCGTCTCGCCATCTTCTGCTTCCTTGACACGAATCGCACACATTTTGTCAAGACGTTGAGCGAGCGATTTCGTAAAGCCTGGTGGCATATGCTGAACGATCAACAGTGGAGCACCTAGTTCAGCTGGTAAATTCGTCAACACTTCCTGAAGTGCTCTTGGACCACCTGTCGATGTACCTATTATAACAAAAGTCTTACTTCTTTTCGAAAAATTATTGTTTTGTGATACTTTAATCATCTTTTTTCGTGCAGGCGGATCGATACTCCGAGGGACAGAACGTCGGACTCCTTTATTCGAAGAGGTTAAGCAGGACATTTGAACCTTCGCTGCTTCTTTCACTTTTTCAATGAGTTCACATTCCACTGTTTTCAAATGAAGTGAAATCGTTCCGCCTGGTTTCGTAACGAAATCGACAGCACCTCGTTCCATCGCTTGCAACGTGCTTTCTGTTCCATCCTTCGTTACGCTCGATAACATGACGACTGGTGTCGGGTAATCTCTCATTAAGTGTTCAAGCGTTTCCAAACCGTCCATTTTCGGCATTTCCACATCTAATGTAACGACATCGGGACGGAGGACGCGAACTCGTTCTAACGCTTCCACTCCGTTTCGTGCAACCCCTACTACTTCGATTTCTCCACTCGCTGTCAATAAATCAGTAATCATCGTCCGCATAAATGCAGAATCGTCGACGACGAGCACTCGAACTTTTCGTTTACTCACTTCATTGATCCTCCTCTCCAAAACGAGCGAAACTGTTCCAACCAATTTCTTCTCGGCTTTTCGTCCTCTTTCGTATCGTTTTCTAATCCGAGCCACTTCTTTGCAATCCGTTCCATTTGTCGTGCTACTTTCTCATTCGGAAACCGGATAGAAAACGGCTGTTGTTCGATGACTGCTCGTTGAACGAAAATGGACTCTTCTAAAGAGCCGAGCACTGTCACTTCTTTATTTAAAAATTGTCGCACCGTCTCTTGCAATCGCTGTCCTGTCCGTTCCGGCTCCCCTGAAGGCGTTCGATTTGAAATCAAATGAACAGGTTGTTCAGGTGATTGAAATATATTATATTACAATCACCTGAACAACCTGTTCATTTG
>JASLGI010000059.1 GCA_030149685.1 Bacillaceae bacterium
GCGTAGTAGGCTATAATGAGTGTAAGGCTCTTAATTTCTAGGGCGATGAAAATGTGTTTGTAAAGACTTCTCACGTTCAAAAGAGGTCGCTTAAATTTTAAGGAGGAGCATTTTTTTTATGTCAATTGAAGTAGGCAGCAAGTTACAAGGGAAGGTAACAGGGATTACAAACTTCGGAGCGTTCGTTAAGTTACCGAATGGTTCAACAGGATTAGTTCACATTAGTGAAATCGCAGATACTTTCGTAAAAGATATCAACGAGTTTTTAGAGATGGATCAAGAGGTAGAGGTTAAAGTATTAAACGTTGAAGATGACGGTAAAATCGGTTTATCGATTCGTCAAGCAAAACCTGAAGAAGAGCGTCAAAAAGAACGCGAACAACAACGCGAACAACAACGTCGTTCACGTCCATCAGGTGGTAGCAGTGGTGGCGGCCGTAACAAACGTCCAAACAACCGTAAACCAGTCGATCGTCAAGAAAATTTCGAACAAAAAATGGCACGTTTCATGAAAGATAGCGAAGAGCGTCTTTCAAGTTTACGTCGCGCAACAGAATCAAAACGTGGTGGCCGAGGCTCACGAAGAGGGTAATTTGTTGTCCCCACTCAATCACCAACCAAAAATGCTATAAAGAAGAAAAAAGCGATGGACATCTTCGCAAACGCTCGGATGTCCATCGCTTCTTCTTATTCTGTTTAAAAGTATAGTGGCGGAGGGGGTCGAACCCACGACCTTACGGGTATGAACCGTACGCTCTAGCCAGCTGAGCTACGCCACCAAAATATTAGTCGTTTCAAACGACAATAATAATATTACATAATAAATGAAAGAATGTCAAGGCTTTTTTAGAAAAAGGACTGATGAAATGAAAAATGTAGAATGGTTGCTCCAAATGTGGCTCGATCAAACAGGGATTACAAAAGAATGCCGCATCCTCGTCGCTTGCTCTGGAGGACCAGATTCAGTAGCTCTCGTACGAGCATTAGACCGACTGAACTACACATTCAGTATTGCTCATGTAAACCATATGCTTCGAGACAATGCTAAAAAAGATGCACAATTCGTACAGGAACTTGCGCGCACGCTCGGTCGTCCTTATTATGACCGAAGTATTCCGATTCCAGCGATAGCGTTGGAACGCAAACAAAATATTCAACACGTTTGTCGTGTAGAACGCTACTCGTTTTTAGAAGAAATAATGCTCTGTCATTCTTACGATTATTTAGCGACAGCTCATCATCAAGATGACCAATTAGAAACGTTGCTTTTACAATTAAGTGATGGGCGAAAACTGCTCGGAATGCCTGAAAAACGAAAAAGAAGTGAATATACGATTATTCGACCGTTCCAATTTGTCGATAAAGCGATGATTTATCACTATTTAGAAGAGTTGCGACAACCGTATCGAGTAGATGAATCAAATGAAAGCGATCATTATGCGAGAAATTGGATGCGTCAACATATCGTGCCCGCTTTGAAACAGAAGGCACCGCGCATCAGTGAGAAAGCGACGGAACTTGCTAAACGAGCGAGAGAAGATGAGCAATTTTTACAACAGTTAGCAGCTGACGCAACCGAAACGCTCGTAGTCGAGGTAGAAGAAGGGATTCAAATCGATGTTCAAAAATGGCAGTCATATGCCCCGCCTTTACAAAGGAGAATCATTCCTCTACTATTAAATTATCTTTATTCAGACAATCGACAACCTCATTACGAACAATCTTTGTTACAATTACTTTATGAACAGTTGCTGCGCGCTGACGGAACGAAATTCGTTCGCCTGCCGGAGCGTTATTTTTTTATTCGTGCATACGATCGAGCATATTTCGTTCGAACGTTGCCTAAAGAGCAAACTGTCTCGAATGTACCGGAAGTGTTAGTAGAAGGGAAAACGTATACGTATCCAGGAGGGACCTTTCAACTAGCTCGAGCATCTGAAGTGGAGAGCGACGCAATTATTTGGTATTTACCAACACGAGATGTCGCCATTCGCATGCGTCAAACAGGTGACCGCATTCGACTGAATAAAGGCGGAACGAAAAAGATTACGCGGTTAATGATTGATGAAAAAATACCTGCTCCCTTCCGAAATAATTGGCCAGTACTCGTCGATGCAAATGATGAAGTACTCGGAGTGATCGGCGTACGTGCAGGAGATAAGATTCAACGACAACCGCAAACGACAGATGACTACATACTGATCATCGATAAAGACAATGAATAGGAGTGCATAACATGCAACAGGACATTAAAGAAGTATTATTTACAGAAGAACAATTACAAGAGAAAGTGCGCGAACTCGGCGCGGTGTTAACGGAAGAATATGAAGGGAAATTCCCACTTGCAATCGGTATTTTAAAAGGAGCGATTCCATTTATGGGAGACCTCATGAAAGAAATTGATACGTACGTAGAGATTGATTTCATGGACGTTTCTAGTTATGGAAACGCAACAGTATCATCAGGAGAAGTAAAAATTATTAAAGATTTAAATACGAGTGTGGAAGGCCGCGACGTTTTAATTATTGAAGATATTATTGATAGCGGGAAAACATTAAAGTATCTCGTTGATTTATTAAAATATCGTAAAGCAGCCTCAATTAAAATCGTTACACTTCTCGATAAGCCAACAGGACGTAAAGTCGACTTGAAAGCAGACTTCGTCGGATATGAGGTACCGGATGCTTTCGTCGTCGGATACGGATTAGATTATGCAGAAAAATATCGTAATTTACCGTATATTGGCGTGTTAAAGAAAGAAATTTACTCATTTTAAGACAGTTGGTAATAAGGCGTTTTCATTGTATGATGCGTGATTAGTATGATAAGATTTACCATAGTTTTTTGTGAATGAAATGAGGAGGATCAGAATGGGTCGAGCATTTCGATATATACTATTATACGGATTTCTCTTCCTCGCGAT
>JASLGI010000092.1 GCA_030149685.1 Bacillaceae bacterium
CTGTATATTTAAAAGTAATTTAAAAGAAAATTTGAAACTTTGTTATTAATGAAGCGTAAAAGCAACATCAAAAATAATGAGAATAGTTGAGGAAAAAATGATGGACTATACAATTTGGTATCCTTTTATAAGTAAAAAACGATTGACCCATCGAATCGACGGACAACAAGTGACGTTTCTTTCAGGTGAGGAAGTCGTGAGTCAAATGACGATTGAACCAAATGTAACGTATTATGCGTGGACGGAAGAAGAGCCGCGAGAAGCGTTGACGAATGAACAGTTTTATGAACATTTATTACGTTTTGAGTATAAAATTATTCATCCGTATTACGGCGCATTTCGTCACCGCACGATCGAACGATTAGAAGGTCGTGGGTATTACGTAGAATATGCGCAAATGACTGCTCAAGATGTCGTCGATATTCATACGATTTCGGTTCATTTTGCAAAAGACGGTGAACTCGAACAATTTGAAACACCTGAAGAAATCTTGTATGAATACCCGCCACTTCTTGAAGTAATCGATGAAGAAGCGTTGAAACAACAATGGATGGAAAAAATCGACACACTCCCTCTCCACGTAACAGTGATCGAAGGGACTCCTGTCTTTTATTACGATGTAGAAAAAGTCGCGCCCTTATTATTTGAAGGCGAATTTTTAGATGCGTGGATAGAAGAAAATTGGCACGCTTCAGAAGAAGAGCTTCCAGTGATCGAAAAAGCACGAGGTATATTAAATAACCTCTATGCTGCAGACTGGCAAGCGACTGATGTAAGACGCGATGAAGATGAGATGACGTGTTCTTTCGCACGCCACGTGCAAAACGCGACGATGCCAGAAGAAGCGACGATTACTCTCGATGCAAAAACATTCGCGTTTACATCGTTTCACTTACCAAAAAGTTTACAACGAGACATTCCTGACGATGTGTATTCGATGCAGCCGTCTTCTCTTGCTCGTAAGCGTCTTTTTGAACAGTTACAATTTGTCGTTCGTTGGTCAGAAAATGATGACAAGATCGAGCCGTATCCTTCAATCGATTATCCGGAGCGGCTCGATGCAGTGACATTACAACCACTCGCTGAAGAACGATTCATTCATAAAGAAGTAATCGGGATTCATTCGCTCTTACGTCAAATGTCGCTTACCGAGCAATGTACGTACGAATTACACGGAGAAACGATTAAAAAAGATGGAGAAGAAGCGGGATTTTACACGTACGATGAAACAGATAGTACGTATCAAGTCGAGATGCAAGGATTGCCCACTGACGAAACACTTTCGCAAGAACAGTTATTTCAACGAGGGAAAGCATATATTGAGCGGTTCGGTCGAGCGCCTTCTTGGAAAGTGAGTGGATTTCAGCTCAATGATTCGTATATCGTTACTGCTTCACGAATAGATGAAGAAACAGGTGCGGAATTACCACATGTCGGTATAACGATCACTTTACATAGTGACGGGCAGCTCGATACGTTGTATGCGATTTTCCAACCAGTAGTCGTGACAGATGTTTCGCCGAAACAGTCGATCGAAGACGTAAAAAAACAATACGTTGACACGTTACCATTACCTTTACGTTGGATGAAAAAAACGGACGATTATATCGACCCGACCGATGAATATGCGCTCGTTTATGACGGGACAGTGAATATGTCTTTCGTTCAGATCGACGGGACGCTTGAAAAACTAGATCAAACGGAAGAGAAGCAACATACGCCGAAAGAAATCGAAAATCACGTACGAGAGTTTTGTCAGAAACATTTTCAACGAACAGATATTCAGTGTGTCGACTCACTCGTATTAGAAGATGAACACCTCGTCTTTTTTGAACGAATACATGAAGGCTATGGGATCGGTCATCCTTCTCGATTAACGTATACAGAAGAAAATAATTGTGTAGAAGGTGCCTTCGATTCATCTCTTTATGAAACAGTTGATCTGCCAAAAAAAGAGATACACGTGACGAAAGAAGAGGCGCGTGAAGTAATCGCTCGTCTTACGATGATTCGTCAAGGGGTCGTATTTGATGATCTTGAAGAAGTCAACGGACGAATGCTTGCTCGTTATTTACGTGGGATTGTCGAGCATTTTCCGGAAAATCGTGGAGCGGTGCATATGGTCGATAGTTCTACGAAAGAGCCGTGGATTGTCGCATTAGAAGAACAGACAGAATGAAAGGAATGAACAAAATGAACAGTTTACAAACAATTTGGCGCGCGCCACGACAGACGTTGCGCGCAAAACTAACAGAAGGTGTGGAATGGAAAGCATTTTTACTCATTGTTGCGAGTGGATTTATGGTCTCTTTTGCACAAGTCGCTTTCACACCAGAAGAAGAAGGATTCGCATTACTTCCAGGGTTCGGCATTGTGTTGCTCGGAGTAGTCGCAGCGGTTATCGGATGGTACGCATTAAGTGGACTTCTTCACTTGATCGCACGTCTATTTGGTGGAACTGGAACGTATAAAGGGACGAGATTTGCTTATGCGTACGGACAAATCCCTTACACTGTCGTTACAGCAATACTTTTACTACCAACACTTTTTATTTTACAAGAAAATACATTTATGCTCGATGAAGTACTGACAAACACCCAACAAAACTGGCGAATGATTGCAGCGAGTATTTATGCAATTTTTGCGATTTGGTCGGTCATTACAACAATCTTTACCGTAGCTGAAGCGCAACAATTCTCTGCTTGGCGCTCGTTATTTACATTTATTACGATGTTTATCATCTTAATCGTACTCATTGTCGCTATCGTATTTATTCTCACTTTACTCGGCATGTTTGTCTTCATGATGTAAACAAGAAAGCCTACCCTGAAAAAAGGTAGGTTTTTCTTTTGCGTTATATCGTTTAAACTGTAAGTAATGAATGATAGAAAGGAAGAAAAATTATGAGCGGTTGGACAACAGACCCTTTAGAACTATTCGGCATCGCTTGTATCGTCATTGGACTCATTTCAGTAACTATCGGTAAACAATTTCCGATAATACGCCTCTTACTCGGTGACCGTTCGATGATTACTCAATGGATTGTCGGTATCATATTTTTTGCAATCGGTATTGTGGCACTTTATTCAGCAGGTGTTTGGACAACTTCATAGCAATAAGAAAGAAAAGGTCGAAAGTAGTGTGAGTGTTTAAAGCAAACTTTAAAAATACTATTTGTTCGACCTTTTTCTTTATGAAAATAGATATGCATCGGAAATATAAACATTGATCTAGACGATGTTTGTAAGTTAAGATCTAAATAAGGGAATAAAAGGAGTGGATATAAATGGAAACTATTTTGAAAGCTGATAGTATGACAATTGAAAAATATTTAAATGTTGTTGACGGGAGATTTCGAATACCTTTTACACAACGACCGTATGAATGGACACAAAAACAGGTGAGCCGTTTATTTTATGATGCGATAACTGTAGCGGAAGAAAAAGACCACCAACATATTTTGAATTTTGTAACGATTTATAAAGAAGAAGTAGATGGTCAAGCGTACCGT
>JASLGI010000181.1 GCA_030149685.1 Bacillaceae bacterium
AATTAAAACGTTTAGTAGAAGATATTCACATTCCTTCAACATTACAAGACTTTCAAATTCCTAAAGAAGCGATTCAGTCATTAACTGAAGATGCGGTGAAACAAACACGTATTTTAGCGCGTAGCCCGATGGTATTGACGATCGATGATATTGAAAACATTTACACTGCTGCTTATGTAGGAAAAGTGTTAGAGCAAGGAGAGGTAGTCAATGAAGACGTATAAGTTGTTAATTAATGGACAATGGGTAGGGGGAGATTGGGCTACTTATGATGTATTGAATCCAGCAACAAAAGAAGTAATTGCAACCGTTCCTTATGGCGGAGAAGAAGAAGCAAAGCTTGCTGCAAACGCAGCGGCAGAAGCTTTTCCTTCTTGGAAAGAAAAATCAGCTGAAGAACGAAGTACTATTTTATATCGTTGGTATGAGCTCGTAAAAGAAAATGAAGAAGAAATTGCAACGTATATGACGAAAGAACAAGGAAAACCGTTAAAAGAAGCGATTGGAGAAGTCCGTTATGCGAATAGTTATATTCGTTGGTATGCAGAAGAAGCAAAGCGTGTCTATGGGGAAACGATACCTGCTTCTTCACAAGACAAGCGAATGTTAGCGATTAAACAACCAATCGGGGTAGTAGCGGCCATTACACCTTGGAACTTTCCAGCAGCGATGATTACGAGAAAGCTTGCACCTGCTTTAGCTGTAGGTTGTACAGTTGTGTTAAAACCGGCAAGTCAAACGCCCCTTACAGCAATTGCTCTTCTCCGTTATGCAGAAAAAGCAGGGATACCTAAAGGGGTCATTAATATTGTGACAGGCTCAGCAAAAGCGATTAGTCAAGCATGGATGAATGATACGAGAGTACGTAAATTAACATTTACAGGCTCAACGATGGTGGGAAAACAATTAATGAAGGATGCATCACATACGATGAAAAAAGTTTCTCTAGAGCTAGGGGGGCACGCACCATTTATCATTTTTGAAGATGCTCATTTAACTGAAGCAGTAGATGGCGTGATCGCTTCAAAGTTTCGAAATGCTGGTCAAACGTGTATATGTACGAATCGAGTATATGTACAAGAATCGATTGAAGAAGAATTTGTTCAGTTATTAACAAAACGCGTTCAATCATTACGTGTAGGAGATGGATTAGACGATACGACAGATATTGGACCTTTGATCGATGAGCAAGCAGTTACAAAAGTAGAAGAACATGTGCGGGATGCAGAGGAAAAAGGTGCCCTCATTCAATATGGTGGAGAGAAGCTTCATTCTCAAGGGTATTATTATACGCCTACGGTCATTTCAAAAACTACGGATGAGATGTTATGTATGTATGAAGAGACATTCGGTCCATTAGTTCCTATTACTACATTTCAAACGTCAGATGAAGTAGTACAACGAGCAAATGATACGCCTTTCGGTTTAGCAGCTTATGTTTATACGAACGATTTATCTCGTGCGATTCGTGTGAGTGAGGAATTAGAGTATGGCATTATTGGATTGAATGATGGTGGCCCTTCAGCAGCTCAAGCACCATTTGGTGGATGGAAAGAAAGTGGGTTAGGTCGAGAAGGTGGTCGAGAAGGTATGCTCGACTTTTTAGAAACAAAATATATTTCGATTAAAATGTAACGAATACAATTAATAGAAAGAAAAACCTAGTAGTTGTTCATAAGGAAGCTCTTATGAAAACTACTAGGTTTTTTATTTTAAATCAACGTTATGCGAACATTTCTGATGATTATAATTGAAACTGTTGAATCTCATGTTGCAACTCTTCTGCTAGACGTGAAAGAGACTCCGAACTTGCGGAGATTTCTTGCATAGCGGCGAGTTGTTCTTCAGTTGCCACTCCTGTATCTTCAGCACTTGCTGCAGATTGAATCGCGAGGTCTTGTAAACTTTGTGAGTTACTCATGACACTTTCTGACATCGCTTGAATTTGTTCAATAGCCGCAGCAATCGTTTCAATCACGGCATTAACCTCACGAACAGATGATTCAATTTGATTGAAAACAGCAACAGAGTCTTCTGTTCGTTCAAGACCTGCGGATGCCTTCTCTTGACCAGAAATAATAGAGGTTACAGCGTTTTGTGAAGCTTTATATACGTCTGCAATCATCGTTTCAATTTTTGCAGCAGACTCATGAGATTCTTCAGCGAGTTGACGCACTTCGTTTGCGACAACAGCAAATCCTGCCCCATGTTCACCTGCACGTGCCGCTTCAATAGCCGCATTAAGTGCGAGTAAATTCGTTTGTTCTGAAATATTCGTAATGAGCGCTGAAACTTCTTGGATCTCATTTGATTTTTGAGCCATTTCTTCCATCATACATGTAGATTGACGAATCGTTTCATTGATTTCTTCCATTCGTTTCGATACGTCTTGAATAACATTCATTCCTTCAGTGACCGCTTCACTCATATGAGAAGCAGATTGTAACATTTCTTCGTTACTACGCGAAATTTCTTCAATTCCGTGAGACACTTCATGAATAGATTGAGTAGATTGTGCGATGTAGCGAGATTGTGTTTCGCTATTTTTTATCGTGTTTTCAGCACTTTGTGCGACATTTTCAGAACTTGCTAAACTTTCTTCAGAACTAGCAGAAAGCTCTTCAGATTGTGCCGCAAGTGCGGATGAGGAATCCATCATTTGACGAATCAGTTGTTGGAAATTGTGCAACATTTGATTAAATGAGTCACTCATTTGTGCTAGTTCATCAGTTCCTTTTACTGGTAGATGAGCAAGGCGTAAATTACCGTTAGCCATTTCTTTCATATGGTGCGTCAATGACTGAATCGGTTGGGTTACGCTACGCCCGATAAAGTAAGCGATTAGTAAGCCAGCGATTGTCGCTCCGATAATGAGAATAGCGATCCAAACTATGGCATTTTTTGTTGAAGCGCGCAATGATTGATTCGTTTTATGTAATTCATTAGTTGCTAGCTCTTTCATTGTTTCAGTCGTTTCCATGATTCCTTCATAACGCCCATTCATCTCTTGACCGACTTGTTGAATATCTTCAATCGTTCCATTTGCAGCGACATCTAACATATCGACTGTTAATGTTTCATAAGCTGTCACTTGTTGTTGAAGTTCTTCAATGCTTGCCAGTGAATCATTTGCTTCCATTTCTTTCGTTAGTTGATGGATTTGTTCGAGTAATTGTGTTCGTTCGACTTCTCGATCGTTGACGAGTTGTAAAAAGTGTTCATCTTTAAAGATAATAAACCCACGAATATCTGTAGCGATTTGTCCTTGAAGAACGAGAAGTTGGTCAAGTAGTTGAATTTGTTCCACTTCGTGATCGATCAGTTCAGAATATTCATCTGTTGTTTTCGTCATTGTGAAATAGCTAATACTCCCGACTAATAAGATGAGTGCAATAAGAGTACCAAATGCATAAAAAAACCGACGCCGAATTTGTCCAGACATAATATAACTCCTTCCTTTTATCTACAAGAAATATACATCTAATATACCATGAAAGTAAATGCTATGCGTCGAATGTTTCATCAAAGAGAGAAAAAAACGACTATCTATTAGATAGCCGTTTTTCTGTAATTAAAAGAGTAAATGTCCGATACCCGCTGCAATCGGTAGTGCAATTAATGTACGGATAACGAAAATCACGAGAAGCTCCCAAAAGTTAACAGGGATTTTCGAACCTAATAA
>JASLGI010000226.1 GCA_030149685.1 Bacillaceae bacterium
GTATGTCGCACGATGGCGAAAGAAATGATGGAGTTCACAAAGAACAATATCTTAACTCAAGCAGCACAAGCAATGTTAGCACAGGCGAATCAGCAGCCGCAGGGAGTATTACAACTTTTACGTTAATCCCTTTCAGGCGCAAAGAGACTCTTCTTACGAGGAGTCTCTTTTTTATGCTTCTAGACTATATTTCTAATTTGTAATAAACAGTTATTAAAAGGTTCTATAATATATGTTGGGGTTTTCACACAATTCCTTCGGATTTGCAGGCTTGCCGCGGGCTCGCTCTTCAACTTCCCAAGCAAGTTTTCTCGGGAACTTGCTTGGGTGATTTTCAGAGCTCGCAATTCCGCAGGCGTCCGCAAATCCGTGCGGAATTGTGCGCATAAAAAAACGTACGTCTCCTTGTTTTCCTATATACTTTAATTGTCGAGAAAAAAGTATCAAACAAAAAGCGTACAGTGATTAAAGGTTTTATTAAGTCATAAATATAAAAATCTAGGGTCTCATTTAGAGTGACGCATTTGTCATCCTAACATTTGAAATAGAACCAAAAAACGCATGAAAACGATAGTCGTCTTCATGCGCTCCTCTTAATTAAATGACTTCTAACAATAAATCGAGTAATTTTTGTTCGTTTCGTTCAATCGCTCGCACGTCTTCTGCATCAATTGCTTCTTGTAACAACTGAATTTGTTCGTCGAGACGTACTTTATCATCTTCGGAACAAGCAGCTTTTAATTTCTCTGCGCGGTGGATCGCTTTTTTCGCCCGTTCATATGCTTCAGATGTTCCTTCTTCTTCTTCCATACGAACGATCGCTTCTGATTTTTCTTCTTCACTCATGACACCTTCTTGTGACTGAATGACTTCTTGAATACGTTCTCCTGTACTTAAAACGACGGCTTCTACTTGAATGAGCCCGTTCACATCGTAGCTGAACGTCACTTCAATACGTTCATGCCCTGCAGGTGCTTTCGGAATCCCGTGAACGTAAATATCGTCCGAAACGAGGACGTTTTCTTCTACGCGTTCATTTTCTCCTTGGTACACTTCGATATGCACAGTCTCTTGATTGTCAGAAGAGGTACTATAAACTTCCGATTGACGCGTCGGAATCGGTGTATTTTTCTTAATGAGTGGGTCAAAAAATCCGTGCTCTAATTTTCCTGCAGCATTCGTCCGCGAAACACTTAATCCTAATGTGTACGGACAAACGTCAATTGCCATGAGTCCTTCCGATGCATCGATCTCCCCTGATTTTAATGCCGCTTGCACTGCTGCTCCTTGTGCAACGACTTCATCCGGGTTTACATCTGTTCGAATTTTATCGCCGAAAATTTGCTCGACGACTTCGCGAATGATTGGCACACGTGTCGAACCTCCGACCATTAACACTTCATCGATTTCATCAGCCGTTAATTTCGCCTCTGCTAATGCTTGATTTACTTTCTCTAATGTTCGTTTCACAAATGGCTGCATACGACTTTCAAACGTACTACGCGTAATCGTTCCGTGGAAACTGACCGGGAAATTATCTTTCAAACCGATAAACGGAATCGAAATACTCGCTTCAACTTGTGTCGACAATTCAATCTTTGCCGCTTCAGCTGCTTCTTTGATCGTGTAATAAAGAAGCTTTTCATCTTGAGCGATCGACGCCATCGGATAGCCATTTTCTTCCTCAAATTGTTCTTCAATGAGTGTCATTAATACTTTATCAAAATCCGCTCCACCGAGCGCATTATCCCCGACACTTGATTGGACTGTCACAATCCCGTCAAACAACTCAACGACAGAAACGTCAAACGTTCCTCCCCCTAAATCGTAGACGAGTAAGTGACGGTCTTCTTCTAAATTGTCATGACAAAATGCAAGTGCCGCTGCGGTCGGCTCGTTAATAATTCGCTCTACTTTTAACCCCGCAAGCTCCCCTGCATCGCGCGTTGACTTCCGCTGCGCGTCTGTGAAATACGCAGGGACTGTAATGACCGCTTCGGTAATATTCATATTCAATTTTTCTTCCGCGCTATCTTTTAAATAACGTAAAAACTTCGATGAAATTTCTTCCGGGCGGTACGTTTTTCCTTCAATCTCTACATCTTCACCTGTACCCATTAAACGTTTCACTTCAAGAACCGTATGATTCGGAAACGTCGCAGCCCCCTTTTTCGCTGAAAGTCCAATAATCTCCTCCCCATTCGGCTTCACTTGATAAACCGATGGTGTCGTTCGTTGATCTTGATCATTAACGACGATCGACGCTTGCCCATCCTTGTAATAAGCCATTGCGGAGTTCGTCGTTCCTAAGTCAATCCCGATAATTCCCATTGTATTCGCTCCTTTTATTGAAATGCTTGCTGAATATCAGCTGCAGTTATTCGTTGTAATTGTTCTTTCCATTCGTCTTCTAAGTAATCGTTCTTCTTCTTTTCCATAAACAATCGGTTACTTTGAGCAACTCGCAAACGATCGACTTGATTACGTACCCAACGACCATTTCCTTCAACGGCCCCTTGTTTGTACGCGCGCGTCACTTTTTCAACCATCGTCCGCTCTGCCGCTTCATCCCATGTGAATGCTTCTTTCGCTAATTGTAACTTCATCATCTCGACGAGTTCTGTCGCGCGATACGCAGGAAACTCAATCGTATACGGGACGCGGGAGCGAAGACCCGGGTTCATCTCATATAACATCGCCATTTCATTCGTATACCCTGCTAAAATGACGACCATCCGATGTTTCCGCTCTTCCATCTCTTTAATGAGCGTATCGATCGCTTGACGGCCGAAGTCGTTCCCATCTCCTGCAAGGGCGTACGCTTCATCAATAAATAAAATGCCTCCGTCTGCGCGCTCGATCAACTTCATCGTCTTCTCTTCAGTTTCCCCGATATAACGACCGACTAAATCAGACCGATCGGCTTCAATAAATGTACTCGACGACAACATGCCGAGTCCGTATAAATATTTTCCGATAATGCGCGCAACCGTCGTCTTTCCTGTTCCCGGAGGACCGGTAAACGTCATATGCATGACGAGCGGCTGATGATGGAGTCCGGCATTCATTCGTTCATGTTCGATCGCCATCCAACGCATGAGACGTGTCACACGTTTTTTCAAATCACCTAACCCGATCAATTGATGCAACTCATCATACGCTTCTTCCGCAATCGCTTGTAAACCGTCTACATCTTCATTACGCCCCGTTAATTCATTATGAAAGGTCGCATCAATTTCTTTTGTCGTGAGCGCAAATGGTTTTGCATCTTCTTCCTCTTTTCCAAGCCGTGTGTAATGTGCTTTAATAATTTTTTCTGCTTGGTTACGCGCCCAACGTCCATTTCCTTCAACACTTCCTTGACGAACTGCTCGCGTCACTGCATCTTTTAACGGACGTAAAATGTCGAAACAGTCAAAATCACGACTCCGTAAAATACGGACGATAATTTGCGCAAGTTCCGACGGCGTATAATTCGGGAAAACGAAATGATACGGAATGCGCGAGCGGAACCCTTCATTCATTCGGAGTAATTCACGCATTTCCGCGCGATACCCAGCGAAAATAATAATTAAATCGTCACGCTCATCTTCCATCGCTTTAATTAAAATATTGATCGCTTCTTGGCCGAAGTCTTGTCCACTTCCAACGAGCGCATACGCTTCATCGATAAACAATACGCCACCGCGCGCTTTTTCAATTAATCGCTTCGTCTTCTGTGCTGTCTCCCCGACGAATTGTCCGACGAGGTCGGCGCGGTCGACTTCTAAAAATTGATCCGTGCGAGAAATCCCTGCTCCGTACATAATTTTTGAAATGATGCGGGCAACGACCGTTTTTCCCGTCCCAGCATCGCCTGATAACATCATATGATACGACGTGCGATCGTTTTTTCTATCATGAAAAGCTCGAGCTTTTTCGCGCCCTTTCATCTCAATCATCAACGCTTCGATCGAGCGCTTCACTTCGTGCAAACCGACAAGATCATGTAACTCCGCTAACGCTTCTTTCAATACTTTTTCTCGACTCATGTCCTCACCCTTAACCGAAAATAAATCCTACAATGGCACCGAGTACCATTAATGTCACGATGCCGATCACTCCCCAAATCGCCAAACCGAAAATGTATAACCAAATCGGAATCCGTTTAATATGAATGTAGATCCCGGCGATAATTCCGACGACTGGAGTAAACATCGCACTTAAAATAAAGGCGAACACGACCATCCCGATAAAACTATACTCATCGTCAGAAGACGTCTCTACTTCGTACGTATCGTATCGCTCCTCTTCGTACCGATCTTCATACGCCTCTTCATACGTTTCTTCCCTGTACACTTCTTCCTCTGCATCCGGAACGAAACTACGCCCTAACGCTTGAAAACGTGCATCATGAGGCCCGAAAATTTCTGTCACTTCGCGATACGCAAGACGGACAGCCTCCGGTACATTCGTCGAGCTCGTTCGATCAACATGTGATAAAAAGTCGTAAACACCATCGACTTCATGTTCTGTCACTGGCATATGACGTAACTGGCGTAAGACGATTTGTCGTCCTTGTTCGCCCCCCGGCAATACTTGCGAAATATCGATATAATACAATAACGCAAATAAATATTCGCTCGACAGCTGATGCGGTTGATATAATATCGACTGAAACAACTCGACGACTTCTTCATCATACGTCGCATTGATCGGACCGCTCTCTGTCAACGCAGTTAAGTATGCATGAAACGATAACGACTCTGTCGGATACGTACGTCTCATTTGACGCGCTTCAATTAACGCTGTTTCATACGCACCTTCTTCGATTAAGTCCTCTACGTATTGCGCCCATTGCTCGAGCGGGCGTGTACGCGTTCGCGTATGCTGTTCTTCGATTTCTTCATATTCATACGTTTCATAAGAAGGCGTTTCATCGAACCCTCCACGCGCTAGTTCTTCGACTAATGCATCATACGTCTCTTGCAAGTACATGAACTCTTCGGGATGTGTCTCGTTCGGGTATTGTCGCAACAACCGATAAAACTTTCGCTTCAGCGTCTTCTCATCTGTATCACCCGTCACTTCGAATAAATCGTGCGGATGTTGACTTTTCAACTGTTGAAGGCTCATCTATGTCCCTCCTTTAATCGATATGTTCTAATAGAAAATCTACTAACTGACGATCCGCTGCGCGCAACTGACGCTCATTCCCTGTTTCTAACGCATACGCCGCACGCTCAATCAACGTCTCTAAACGACGGGCATCTTGTTCAGGCAATGTCACTTTCATTTTTTCTGCGCGATAAATCCCTTGCTTCACATGTTCTAAAAGAAGCGCATTTTCTTCTTCTTTTTCCATCCGTTGAATCGCAAAAGATTTTTCTTCTTCTCCCATCACCCCGTGCTGTGACTCGATCACTTCTTCAAATACTTCACCCGTACTAGTTAAAATCGCGGTGACGCGAATCATCCCATTAATATCGTATTCAAAAATGACATCGACCGTTTCTTCACCGGCCGGACGGGGAGGAATATTTTTCACACGTAACTTATCAGATACGAGAATATTGTCTTTCGTATAATGATTTTCCCCTTGATAAATCGGTAACACCATCTCAACTTGATGATGATGCATCGTCACATAACGACTCGTCTTCCTTGCCGGAATCGGTGTGTTTTTCTTAATGAGTGGGTCGAAAATATCGTAGTCATTATTTTCCGTATCGTTCGTCTCAATGCCGAGTGTGTACGGACAAACGTCGATCGCCATAAACTCTGTACTTGCATCGATCGAGCCTGACTTTAACCCTGCTTGAATCGCTGCTCCTTGTGCGACGACTTCATCCGGGTTCACATCGGTACGCACTTTCGATTCACCGACGAGCGCATACACCTGTTCACGAACGAGCGGAACACGTGTCGAACCTCCGACCATCAACACTTCTGATACGTCACGGAATGTTATTTTTGCTTCATCGACCGCTTGTTGTACGAGCGTAATCGTTCGATCGATCAACGGTTGAATCATCTGCTCAAACTGGGCGCGAGAAAGTGTCGCTTGAAAACTGACCGGTAAATGGTCTTTCAACCCGACAAACGGTAATGAAATTTGCGCTTCCATTTGCGTCGATAACTGTTGCTTCACATCTTCTGCGGTCTGTTTCACGCTATAACGAAGCATTTTTTCATCTGTCGCAATCGAATACATCGAATAACCGTTCATCTCCATAAACGTCGACTCGATATAATCGATAATAACTGCGTCTAAATCTGCCCCACCTAGCGCATTGTCTCCTGCACTCGATAACACTTGAACGATCCCGTCAAACACTTCAATCACAGAAACGTCAAACGTTCCTCCGCCGAAATCGTACACGATTAAATGACGGTCTTCGTCTAAATTTTCATAACTGAACGCTAAAGCTGCAGCGGTTGGCTCATTGATGATCCGCTCGACTTGAAGTCCTGCGAGTAAACCGGCATCGCGTGTCGCTTTTCGTTGAGCATCTGTGAAATACGCAGGAACGGTAATGACTGCCTCTTGCACATTCGTATTTAAATAACTTTCCGCACTTTGGCGTAACTCCCGTAAAATTTTCGATGAAATTTCTTCCGGGCGATACGTCACTCCATTCACTTGAATCGTCTCTTCTGTGCCGATCAATCGCTTCACTTCCATCACGGTATGGTGCGGAAGAGAAGGCGCGCTATTTCGTGCAGCTTGCCCGACGATTTCTTCTCCGTTCGGCTTCACTTGAAACACAGAAGGAGTCGTTCGCTCACCGAGTTGGTTCGGAATAATGACCGCTCGTCCGTTTTCATAAACGGCGACCGCCGAGTTCGTCGTTCCTAAATCAATACCGATGATCATGCGTCGTCACCTACTTCTCGTTCTGGTGTCGTATAAACGATCGCGTCTTGTAACACTTCTTCTGTTTCCATATCGCGGAACGCTCGTTGTTGAATGACCGCGACTGTATGCGGGGCGAGTGACTCGTCTACAAGTGTCGTCGCTGGACCGAACGACTGCATATAATGACCGTCTAACGGTTCCCCATAAATCGGAATTTCTTCTACACCGAACGTGCGCAATTGATGAACAGTCATATCTGCGACTTTTCGCAATTGCTCGGCGACGAGTTGATGCGCTTCTTCTTGCGCATAAGACGTTGCGATTTGGTCGAGCATGTTGATCGTTTGAAACATCGTCTCTAACAATCGTTTCGCACGACTCGCTGCTTCGTTTCGTTCTTTTTCATGCAGTACGCTTTTTTCTTCTACCGCTCGTTCTAACTGTTCGATACGTTCTGTTAATGCTTCCTCATCGAACACGACTTCTTCTTGCGGGTGCAATAACTCCTCAATGTATAAATAACGCCCTTCCTCTTCACCTTCTACTGTTAATCGAATGCGCTCTACCTCATCGAATACTTCTTTCGGTACTTCATAAACAAGCTCTTTCTTTTCTTCCATCGCTTACCAGTTCCCCTTTCTTTTCTATATATCTTATCAGTTTAGAGCGAAAGACCCTAGTGAAAATTACCTTATCTCTCCTTCTAACTGTTCCACCAAAGTGCGAAATTGTAGATGATGTACAACTCCGTCAATAAATAGACGATGACAACCGACAAAACAAATGTCATCGCTCGGCGCCACCCTTTCGATAAACCGTTCAAAGCGGTTGAAATGCCGATCCAACTAGCGATAAATAACGATACGCTAATGACCAATCCCCCATTTTCACCGATCGTATAATACAATAAGCTCGCAATGAGCATCATCCCGATAACAGCTGTACTTAATGTCGATGCTTTCGCCGGTAACTCCCCTTTTCGTTCATCGAAGTAGCGGTAATACCCGTACATGACGAGTAATAACACGATTCCTGTCATTCCACCGAAGTAAATGTAACCTATCACATACGGTGTATTGCCTTGTTCCATTAATGCAATGATCGGATTTGCTTCATGAATTAAATACGCGCTGAAAACGAAACTGAAAAAAGCGAGCGATAGACGGATGAACCGATGCCACCCTTTCCGCTCTCCTGTCAAATAAGCGAGAAAAACGAACATTCCGATACCGACGAGTTGACCGAAGTTTAAAAAGACTTCAATCATTTCTTTTGTAAATGTGACCGGCACGATCCATTCGAGTGCCAAAATCCATTGCACGACGAGTAAGAAAAAAGGCGTGAGCAATAAACCGTAGCGCGTCCATGTTTCTGGAGCTCCTTTTCCATCGAATAGTTGCCCGACCAGCGGTGTCAGTAGTTCTTTCAAGCTCGGGTAAACGAGCGCATACCAAATAGCTAATATTATAATTGTTTCCATAGTGTCCTCCTTTCACATAAAAAAAGTTGTTTGCCTGAAGTGGCAAACAACTTGTTACGGTCGGTCTAGCTTTTCCACGTCCTCGTGTAACACATAGTCCGCCCAATATTCTGGTTCAAAATGATAAATGTATAACGGATCTTCATACAAACGATCGAAAAAGTCGGTCGTTTGTAATAACGCTTCACTTTTTCCGCGCGCTTGTCGTTCGACGAGTCTCGTCACTTCATCGATATACGCTTGATCTTCTCGACTCCAAATCATCATTTTGACCCTCCTTTAGTTTTCTCTTTTCTATTTTAGCAAAACTTACTAAAAATAGATAATGTTTTATGCTAATAATACGGCCGCAAGTAAACCAAAGGCGAATAATGGGATGTTGTAGTGAAGAAATGTCGGTACACATGTGTCCCAAATATGGTGGTGCGTTCCATCTGCGTTCAGTCCAGCTGTCGGACCGAGTGTCGAGTCACTTGCTGGAGAACCGGCATCTCCGAGCGCGGCTGCGGTACCGATGAGCGCAGCGGCAGCAAGCGGTGATACTCCGAGCGTTAAAAAGACCGGTACGTACAATGCTGCAAGTATCGGGATCGTTCCGAATGAAGAACCGATTCCGAGCGTAATGACGAGCCCGACGAGTAATAAGACGAGCGCAACGATAAAGACCGAGTCTCCTGTAAAGGCTAACGTATTTTCAACGAGCGAGTCGATATGTCCTGTTTCTTTTAAGACGCTCGCATACCCTGAAGCGATCAACATAATGAAGGCGATGAACCCCATCATCGAAATCCCTTC
>JASLGI010000025.1 GCA_030149685.1 Bacillaceae bacterium
TCATCGTATAATAGAAGAGAATATGAAAGAAAAGGTGAATACATTGAAAAAAGTAGTGATCATCGGTAGCGGTATTGTCGGAGCAACCGCTGCGTATCAACTCGGACGTCGAGGGTTTGACGTCACAGTGATTGACCGAAATGAACCAGGACGTGCAACAGATGCAGCAGCAGGGATTATTGCTCCGTGGCTCGCTCAACGTCGTAATAAACCATGGTATCGTCTCGTCCGCCATAGTGCGGCGTATTATCCGCAACTCATTGAAGAGTTAAAAGAAGACGGAGAAGAAGATACAGGATACAAACGAGTCGGTGTATTACGTTTACACGATCAAGAAAAACGAATGAATAAAATGATTGACCGAACGACAGAACGTCGAGAAGAAGCACCAGAGATCGGTGACATCATTCCGTTAACAGTGGAGGAAACGCAAGAAAAAATTCCAGTACTTACCGACGACTTTTTCTCTTTATACGTATCGGGTGGTGCGCGAGTAAGTGGACGATATTTACGTCAAGCGCTCATACAAGGAGCTAAAAAGCACGGTGTCACATTTATTGACGGCTCGGCTTCTTTACGTCTTGTGAATGAAAGCGAAGCAGAAGTACTCGTCGATGGAAAAGTCATTGAAAGTGAAGCGATTATTAACGCAGCAGGTGCCTGGGCGCGCCCACTCTTTCACGATATCGGCATTGACTTTTTAGCATTCGGCCAAAAAGCACAATTACTACATTTACAAATCGATGAAGAAACGAAAGATTGGCCAGTCGTCATGCCACCTTCTCGTCATTATATGGTCGCATTTGATGGTGGGCGAATCGTTGTCGGTGCAACGTATGAAGAACATAAAAATTTTGAAAAAACAGTAACAGTTGAAGGGACGCATGAAGTGTTGACGAATACGTTACGATTTAGTCCAGGACTTCATCAAGCACATATCGTAGAACCACGTGTCGGTTTTCGTCCGACAACGCCACATTCGATGCCGGTATTCGGTCAAGTGAAAGAAGTGCCGAACGTTTATGCGGCAAATGGGCTCGGAGCATCAGGACTCACTGCAGGTCCATTCGTCGGATTACAACTAGCAAAACTCATTGCTGGGGAAACGCCCGATGTGGATCCAAACGATTATGCATTATCACTCGTATACAATGATGAGGAGGAAACAGAATGAAAATCGTTTCATGGAATGTCAATGGTTTGCGCGCAGCGGTACGAAAAGGATGTCTCGATTTTTTTGAATCAATCGATGCAGATTTTTTTGCTTTACAAGAAATTAAAATGCAGGAAGGTCAACTCGATCTCGACTTACCAAATTATGAGCAGTATTATCATTATGCAGAGAAAAAAGGGTATTCGGGGACAGCGATTTTTACAAAATATACGCCACTTTCTGTGACACGTGGCATGGGTGAAAAACATGCAGCGAATGAAGGGCGTGTATTGACATTAGAGTATGAGGATTTTTATATTGTCAATGCGTACGTACCGAATGCAAAGCGAGATCTTTCTCGTTTAGATGAGCGACTTGCGTGGGAAGATGAAATGCGTACGTATTTAATGGCACTTGACCGAAAGAAACCAGTCATTTACGTCGGAGATTTAAACGTTGCTCATGAACCGATCGATATTAAAAATGATCGAGCGAATCGTGGGAATTCAGGGTTTACTGATGAAGAACGTGCGAAGATGACCGAGTTATTAAATAGCGGATTTACAGATTCTTATCGTTATTTCTATCCAACGAAGGAAATGTATTCTTGGTGGTCGTATATGAATAAAGCGCGCGACCGAAATATCGGCTGGCGCATCGACTATATTTTAATTTCTGACCGTCTCGTTCCTTATGCAAAAGAAGCGCATATTCATACTGAGATACTCGGTAGTGATCATTGCCCTGTCTCGTTAGTCATTGAGAAATAAAAGAAACCTAGCAATCAATGAATGATTGCTAGGTTTTTTTAGTCTTTCTTCGGAATTAAGTGGTCTGTATATTCATGGCGTGGCAAAGCGATAGATAAATAACGTACGGCTTGTTGCACGTCGTCCGATTGACTCGCTTCATAAGCACGTATTGCTTCTCTTAATTGTTCTTCCGTACGAGCGCCGATTAACGCGCTTGCGACTGTCGGCTCTTCTAAAATAAAGCGTGTCGCGAGTGCTTGAGTGTCTTCGTGAATCGCTTCGATAATGTCGAGTGCTTCTTGTAATGCCGGGTCGTCGAAACCGACATAGCCATCGACTTCTTTTCTTCGTTTTTCGAGTTCTTTCGTTAGTAACCCTTTAGCGACACTTCCTCGTGTAATGACAGAAGCGCCTCCTTTTCCGATCAGCGGGAATAACAATTCTGCGCGTCGGTCGAGTAAACTATATTGCATCATTACTGAATCGATTTCGCTATGTTCAATAAATCGGTCGATCACATTCGGACGAATCGAAGAAATGCCATATGCGCGAATGACGCCTTCTTTTTTCAGTTGTTCGAATGCGTCAATCGTTTCTTCATACGCGTCTTCAATCGTTCCGCCGTGCAATTGATAAAGGTCGATATCATCGACGCCGAGTCGGTGTAAACTATCTTTTACCCCATTCATAATATGTTCTTTTGAAGGGTCCCAAACCCAAGACTTTCCGTCCGGATTCATTTTGTTTCCGACTTTTGTCGCTAAAATAATATCGGAACGCTTCTCTTTCAATGCTTGGCCGACGACTTCTTCATTACGCCCTCCATCATATAAATCAGCGGTGTCAAAAAAGCGGATTCCGGCATCAAACGCCGCATCGATGACCCGTGCTGCTTCTTTCGGATCTGTCGAAAGCGACATCGTTCCTAACCCAATTTCTGATACATTCAACTCGCTGTTTCCTAATTGTCGAAACTTCATACGTATCCTCTCCTTTCATCCATGATACAATGAAAGAAAATAAACATGCAAAGAAAAGAGGGCATTGCGATGAAATTTGGAGAAGAACGAACGATCCGACGAAAAACGATATTTGAAGGAAAAATTATCGATGTCCACGTCGACGACGTCACATTACCAAATGGGGGCACGTCGAAAAGAGAAATTGTGACACATGGTGGCGCAGTTGCTGTTATTGCGCTTCTTGACGATGACCGATTACTATTTGTTGAGCAATATCGTAAGCCAATCGAACGAGCGAGTGTTGAAATCCCTGCAGGAAAGCTAGAAAAGGGAGAAGATCCGTTAGAAACAGCTAAACGAGAACTCGAAGAAGAAACTGGGTATCAAGCGAATGATTGGTCTTACGTGCAGTCATTTGCGACATCTCCTGGATTTGCAAGTGAGATTATGCATATTTATTTCGCGCGTGATTTATATGAAGTAGACGAACCGTTGACTCCAGATGAAGATGAGTTTGTGCGACTTTATCGTTTAACGATAGAAGAAGCGGAGCAACTCGTAAAAGAAGAGCGAATCTATGATGCGAAGACTGCATTCGCCTTGCTTTACGTAAAGGACTTTCTCCATTATAATAGAAAGAAGTAGAAAAATGATTTCAACATAATAATGATTATCAACATAAAGTTGTCGATGAAAGAAGGAGTTTGACTGTTATGCAAAAGCGTACTAATG
>JASLGI010000027.1 GCA_030149685.1 Bacillaceae bacterium
AAAACTAACTTTTTCATGTCGGTCCCCTCACTTTTTACAAATAATCCGTTCAATTCAAATTTAATTATAACAGTTTGTGACATATTTCACAATGCTGTGTCTAAATATTGACGAAAAAGAGTAAAAAGCGTAGCCTTTTACAGTGAAAGGAGTGAAACTTTATGAATCCACTCATCGAATTTTGCATGAGCAATTTAGCAAATGGAGCGTACCCTGCGTTCGAACAATTAGAGCGCGACCCTGAGCTTGACGTCCTAGAATACGGTTGTTTAAGTTATTGTACCCGTTGTAGTGACACTTTATTCGCCCTCGTCAACGGAGAACCTGTCAATGGGGAAACTCCTGACGAATTAGTAAAAAATATTTATAAACATTTGGAAGATCATCCGATGTTTTAATCTGTATAGATGAACAAAAAAGCGTAGAGAATATTCTCTACGCTTTTTATGTATTATTTAAACGATTCACCTAAATGACGCACACAATATGTCGGACGTTCTTTCATTTGCATTGCTTCTTCTTGGCGAGTCACTCCTGTATCTACGTGGATTGTATCAATACCGAATCGAATGCCACATTGGATGTCTGTATCATAATTATCCCCGATCATCACCATCTCTTCTTTTTCAAAACTTCCTGCTTGCTGAATGAGAGATAGCATAAACGGTTCAGGTTTCCCGATACGTATAGGTTCTACTCTTGTTGCAAACTGAATTAAATGAACGAATGAACCGTTCCCTGGTACGAGCCCTTTTTCAGTCGGAATGAGACGATCATCATTCGTCGAGATAAATGTTGCGCCTTGTTGAATCGCTAAAGCAACACGTGCTAGCTTTTCATAAGTAATCGAACGATCAAGTCCCATAACGACAACGCTCGGATTTTCTTCGACGACTCTTAAGCCTTCTCTTTCGAATGCAAGTGTTAATTGTTGCTCTCCTGATAATAAAAAGCGCTCTTTCGGAAAGTGTTCTTTCGCATAAATAGCCGCTGCGACTGCTGACGTATAAATATGTGAAAGAGGTGCTTCTACACCGAAATCGGCCAACTTTTCTTGCACATCTTCAGCGACAACACTTGCATTGTTCGTAATATAGTAAGGTTCGATCCCTTCGTCTTGTAGTTGCCGAACGAAATCTAACGCTTCTTTTTGAGGCTTCGTTCCATTGTAAAGAGTACCGTCTAAATCAAAACAATACGCTCGATACATTTTATTCGTCATCCTCTGGTAAAAATGCTGATACTGGACCGAGTTCATTTTCTAAGTAATCATTTACGAGTGGACGAACTAATTTTAATGACTCGAGATGATTTGTCATCGTTTGAAGTAATTGTTCATGATCCACACGTACGTAATCACGGACGATCATATCACGTAAACGAACGACTTCTTTTAACGGCTCGCTCATCTCTTTACGAATTACTTCTTCATCATCCATAATATCAATAATGTCTTCATAACTACCTGGGTCACGCATAATAAATCCATCAATCATCGCGTTACCTACATCCATCATTCCTTCAATGAAAGAATGCGTTAAACGTTCCAAGGCTAACTTATTTACATCTGTTGCTAACCAATTCGATGTCTCTTCAAAAGTTACTAACAATTCATTCATGTAATCTAATGTCGTCGTAATTTTATTGCGGTCTACGAAATACATTGTTATTCCTCCATTCAAAATCGCTCATCACTTACAAACTTGTTCGTCCTCTCAATAACTGTATCATTGAAAGGCTTGCTCCTATCATACCATACAGACGAAAAAAACCGACTAATTACTCGTCGGTTTCTTTCGGGTTTTCTTCCTGTCCTTCTACTTTTTTCAAAACAAAATAAGAACAACCAAAATTACAGTACTCATAAATATAATCTTGAATCGCACTATATTTCGTTTCAAAATTCGCTTTCGGATGTGTATCTGAGAAAAAACCTTTCAAACGTAATTGATCATATCCCCAATCTCCGACGATATAATCATATTTCGCTAAGACTTCACTATAACGTTCGTGAAAAGCTTCCTCTTGAAAACCTTCTTGATAATCATGAATAATTTCATAATAATTTTTTCCAATCGTGATCACATACACACTCTCCTGGATTATTCGTTCAGTTGAGCTTCTTTTTCGCCTGCTGCTTGACGCTGACGAGACGCTGCGTTCACTTGTTCATCCGCATGGTAACTTGAACGAACGAGCGGGCCTGATTCACAATGTGAAAAGCCTTTCGTCATTGCAATCTCACGTAACTCTTCGAACTCTTCTGGTGAATAATATTTCTGAACTTTTAAATGCTTTTTCGATGGTTGTAAATATTGTCCGAATGTCACGATATCTACATCGTTCGCACGTAAATCATCCATCGCTTCAATTAACTCTTCTTTCGTTTCACCGAGTCCGACCATAATCGAAGACTTTGTTGGGATATCTGGTTGTAATTCTTTTGAGCGACGTAACAACTCAAGTGAACGGTCGTATTTTGCACGAGCGCGTACTCTCGGTGTTAAACGGCGAACTGTTTCAATATTGTGGTTTAAAATATCAGGACGTGCTTCCATTAACATTTCAATATTTTCATAAACGCCACCCATATCAGAAGGCAATACTTCAATCGTTGTAAATGGATTTTTACGACGAATCGCGCGAATCGTCTCAGCAAAAATCTCTGCGCCACCATCTTTTAAATCATCACGAGCAACAGCTGTTACGACGACGTGCTTTAAATTCATTAATGCGACTGAATCTGCCACACGTTCTGGCTCTGCACGATCTAATTCATTCGGAAGGCCTGTTTTTACAGCACAGAATCGACATGCACGTGTACAAACTGCTCCTAAAATCATAAATGTCGCTGTACGACGCTCTCCCCAACATTCGTGGATGTTTGGACAGCGTGCTTCTTCACAAACTGTATGTAAATTTTTCTCGCGCATAAGTTTTTTTAAGTCTGTGTAGTTTTCATTCGTATTCAATTTAATCTTTAGCCAATCGGGTTTGCGTAAATATTCTTCATTACGTTTATTTGACATCGTTCCGACCTCTTTTCTATAGATTCATATACTTCGAACTGCTTTCCGCCCATTATATTCAGCATTAGCTTCTCGGGTAATCTCATTAATTCATAAACATTGGACCGAGCGAACCTTCTCGTTCTAAAAGTTATTATACTGTATATTCATCAGCGTAATCCTTCATCGTTGATATCTAAAAGCACCCTTCATTTGATGAAATAACTAAAAATAAAAAGCTTCTCTCAGAAATCGATTAAATACACTTTATCCATTGTCAATGTAACATAATTCACCGAGTCGAACAACTTCCCAAGGTTAAATATGTCTAAAGTTTGAACGAGTTTTTCATAAAAAAACAACGATTTAGTAGGAAAGTTTTCCTTTTTACTACCTTTTTTAAAAAAATTAAAAGACACTTGAATGTTCATCTTCAAGTGTCTTTCTTTATTTAAAGTTTATTTGATTGCTTTTTTCTCACGATCTTTCTTTACAGCGTGAAGAATACTCGTCGCTAATCCTCCCCAAATTAAAACCATTCCTATTATCATCATCATTATTGCTCCTCCGCTCATAATGACTCCTCCTTTTTATCAATACGTACCATCGGCTCATTACGCCACTTCATCGCAGTTAAAATAACCGCAACGACGATTACGATGATCGATACCGACCAACCGCTTAAAGCGATGAAACTATCTGGAAGTCCGCCGTAGTTTCCATTCGCTGTATCGTGCAATTTCATCAAGTTTACACGGAAAATGTCAAACAACATAAATCCGAGTAAAAGTGGAGTAATTGTCGTTAAACTTAACTTCCACCAAGCACCTAACTGAATGTCTGAAACACTATTTGCGTGGTCTCGTAAATCGTCTAACTCACGGAAGACCCAAGCGACTAAGACGACTTCTACAAGTCCGAGTACAGCAACTCCGAAATGGTTGACGAAGTAGTCGACTGTATCTAAGAAGTATAATCCCCCATTTGTCGTATAGATGAGCGAAAGTCCTGCAGAAGCACCTACTCCAATAATCACTGCTGTCGTACGTGAAATACCGAACTTATCTGAAAGTCCTGCGATATACGTTTCTGCAATTGAAATTAAAGAAGAAATTCCTGCTAAGACGAGTGATAAGAAAAATAAAAATCCGAATAATGGTCCCATACTCGTCATCTCACTAATAATTTGTGGGAAGACGACGAATGCAAGCCCTACTCCTGCTGATGCAACATCCTCTACCGGTACATTTACTTGTGCTGCCATAAATCCGAGTGCCGCGAACACCCCGATACCAGCAAGTAATTCGAAACTAGAGTTCGCAAATCCTGTAATGAATGCGTTGTTCGTCACGTCTGCTTTTTTCGGTAAATAACTCGCATACGTTACCATAATCGCAAATGCGATCGACATACTAAAGAAGATATGACTGTATGCTGCTACCCAAACAGATGCATCGAGCAATTTCGTTAAATCGGGTTTGAAGAATGCTTCAAGCCCTTGTGCTGCACCATCTAATGTAACAGCACGAATAACGATAATACCGAACGTAATAATTAATGTTGGAATAAAAATACGGTTTGCCATTTCAATTCCTTTTTGAACACCTGCAAGTAAAATGACAAATGCCACTGCCCAAACGAAGATTTGTGGTCCTAATACTCCTCCGACAAACCCTCCAACCTCTCCCGGTGCATCAGAAACTTTTAATACTTCTCCGAATAAGAAGCCTTCTGGGTCACTCCCCCACGATAACTTTAATGAATACCACGTATATTTAATCGCCCATGCGATAATGACCGAATAATAGGTAGAAATAAAGAAAGCGACGCCAATTCCCCACCAACCGACCCATTCCATTTTCTTACCTTTCATACGTGAAAATGAAAGTGGTGCAGATCCTCGATATTTATGTCCAATCGCAAATTCCATAATAAGAATTGGAATCCCTGCAGTAATTAATGCGAATAAATACGGAATGAAAAAGGCACCGCCTCCATTTTCATAAGCAACGTATGGAAAACGCCAAATATTCCCAAGACCAACTGCTGAACCTGCAGCAGCTAAAATAAAACCTGCCCTCGTTCCCCATTGTGATCGTTGTTTTTTCATAGTCCCTTCCCCCTTTTTTCTAATTGTCAGACAATTCAATTAACTTCGATGTACTCGATTATAGGAAAGGTTTAACAGAAGGTCAAGTTTATTTTTAAAATAATCTGATAATTATTT
>JASLGI010000259.1 GCA_030149685.1 Bacillaceae bacterium
TGGCTTGATCCTGAATTAGTAGAACCGCTTGATCCTTTAGAATCGTCTGAATTAGAATCTGTTGACGTTGAATCTTTCGATCCTTCCTCTTTTGATTCTGTTGAATCTGACGGTTTATTCGCTGGATCTGTTGGCTTCACAGGGTCTGTTGGGCATGTCGGTTGTGTTGGACACATTGGTTGTGTTGGCCAACTTGGGCATGTCGGATACATTGGCCAAACTGGATATGTCGGACACGTTGGACATGTTGGTTGTGACGGACATGATGGACATGTCACCTCTACACTTGGTGGTGTAGGTGTAGGTGTTTTCGGCACAACTGTAATTGGAACTTCTGGACGTAATGGATTATCTGGATCATTTGGATTTGTCACTTGAGCAACGTTAACGATATCAATATCGCCTACGTTTCGGTCGACAACTGCATCAAATGTAATACGAGCTTCCTCTGATCCTTTAAGCTCTGGAATTGTAACACTAAACGTATTACCTTTCACATCTGCTTTCACTTTCTTGCCGTCCAGTTTAATTGTGTTTGCCTTTAATGTTAAGCCGAATGGTAAACGGTCTAAGACAACAACATCTTTTATATCTACTTTTGATGTGTTACGTACATTAATCGCGTACGTTACTGTCTCTCCTGGCTTAACTTCGCCTTTGTTCACAAGTTTTTCTGCAACGATTTCTCCTTGCGGATCAATCTCTGTAGGTACTTGTGGCTTTAACGGTTCATCAGGCTTTTCAGGATTTGTGACTTCTGCAATGTTTACTACTTTTTCTACTTTTGCATCAAGAGATACATTCGCTTCAAAAGTAACTTTTGCAGTTTCGAGTCCTTTTAATTCTGGGATTTGTAAACTAAATGTATTTCCGTCAATCATTGCTGCGACTGGCTGTCCATTTAATTTAATTGTTCCCGCATTTAATGTTAATTCTTTCGGCAACTCATCTTTTACTAATACATTGTGTAAGACAGAGTCTTTCACTGTGTTTGTTACTTGAATTGTATAAGTGAGTGTTTCGCCTGGTTTTGCTTTGTCCTTATTAACAAGTTTCTCCGCCTTAATTTCTCCTAACGGTTTCACCGTCGTTGGAACTTTTGGCTTGAGTGGCTCATCAGGACGAGTTGGATCAGTGACTTCTGCAATGTTTACAATCTCTCCTGCTTTCGCAGTTGAAGACACTTTCGCATCAAATGTAACAATTGCTGTCTCTAATCCTTTTAATTCTGGAATTTCTAAGCTAAACGTATTGCCATCCACAGTAGCTGCAACTGGTTTTCCATCTAACTTAATTGTTCCAGCAACTAACGCTAAATCTTTTGGTAATGCATCTGTTACTGTTACTTTCGTCAATACAGAATCTTTCACTGTATTCGTTACTTTAATTGCGTATTCAACCGTTTCGCCTGGGCGTACTTGGTCTTTATTAATTTCTTTCGTTGCTTCGATCGCACCTTTCGGTTCTACCGTTGTCGGTACTTCCGGTGTGAGCGGTGGATCTTCTGGTTTGTCAGGGTTCGTAATTGTCGCGACGTTCACAAGTGTTCCGGCATCGATATCTTTCGATACGACCGCTTCAAATGTTAACTTCGCTGTTTCTTCCCCTTTAAGTGACTCAATCGTGTATTCAAACGCATTGTCACCAATGAGTTTTACATCGATTGCTTCACCATTTAACTTCACTGAATCTTTGACAAGTGTCATACCGGCTGGAAGCTGGTCCGCAACGAGTGCTGCGTGTTCGACTTTCGAATCTTTCACTGTATTCGTTACGTTGATCGTATACTCTACAGTTTCGCCAGGACGTACTTTGTCTTTGTTAATTAATTTTTCTGCTTCAAGTTTACCAAGTGGCTCAACTTCCGTTGGTACTTGTGGTTTAATTGGCTCATTTGGCTTATTCGGATTCGTTACTTCTGCAATATTAACGTGTTCGCCTGCTTTCGCATCTTTCGATACTTTCGCTTCGAATGTTACTGTTGCTGTCTCGAGTCCTTTTAACTCTGGAATTTCTAAACTAAATGTATTTCCATCAACGACTGTCGCGGCTGGCTTTCCATCTAATTTAATTGTTCCTGCTTGTAATACTAAACCTTTTGGTAATGTGTCACTTACTTTTACTTTGTGTAAGACAGAGTCTTTCACTATGTTTTTCACATTGATTGTGTACGTAAGTGTTTCACCTGGTTTTACTTTACCTTTGTCGATTAATTTCTCTGCCACTACTTCACCAACTGGTTCAACTGTTGTTGGAACCTCTGGTTTTTCTGGCTTATCTGGGTCTTCCGGATTCGTTACTTCTGCGATGTTTACGAGTTCGCCTGCTTGTGCGTCAAGTGACACATTTGCTTCGAATGTAATTTTCGCTGTATCGAGTCCTTTTAACTCTGGAATACTTACCTTAAACCCTTTATCTGTAAGTGTAAGTGATGGCACTTGACCGTTCACTTTTACAGTTGATGGATTTAATGTTAAACCTTCAGGTAAATTATCTGTCACGACAACGTCTGTTAAGACAGAGTCTTTCACTGTGTTTTTCACGTTGATTGTGTATGTGACAGTCTCACCTGGTTTTACTTTGTCTTTGTTAATTTCTTTCGTTGCTTCGATCGCACCTTTCGGTTCTACCGTTGTCGGTACTTCCGGTGTAAGCGGTGGATCTTCTGGTTTGTCAGGGTTCGTAATAACTGCGACGTTCACAAGTGTTCC
>JASLGI010000237.1 GCA_030149685.1 Bacillaceae bacterium
CGCTCCGTTACTTAACGGAGACGATTTAATTTCTATCATTCAGTCGCCTACCTTATTCAAGTTTCTTTTTACTCTACCACACTTTATCTCTACTTCCTACTCGTTCTTCTTTTCTAACACTTCTAATAAATGCGGACCTATAATCGGCGCCATCGTTCGTGAAAATGTCGCAGTGAAATGATTGGAATCAAAATAAACGATGACATTTCCTATGATTGGATAACAATACGTATCGTCACAATAATAATCGGTCACATCGAGCGTATGCACATTTGAAGGCATATTTTCCACTCGACTCATCGGACTCGGTTCAACGATCACTTCTTCTCGTTTCACTTTACAAACATTCGGATTCTCGCGATTTTCTGCTAAACAATTTGCAACATTGTACGGAAACCACGGGCCATCTCGCATTAAAAATAAATCGATATCGTGCTTTTCTACGTAACGCCACGTATCTACAAAAGAAGCGGGTACATGGGGCAATTGATCTTTCCCTGTATCACCAGTTGTAAAAATAAGGTCTGGTTGACTTTGAACCACTTGCTGAATCGCCTCATCGAACCAAGGCTTACATGAACCGCTATCTTCTTCACTATCGAATGTGAAACGACAACGAGGCTTTAAATACGTATCAATTTTCACACGATGACGTTGTCCGAATTCATCTAACATCGGTTGCCAATGTGCCGCATGAGAGCCTCCTACTAAAGCGATTACGTGTTCATAATCTTCCGTTTCGCCATACTCACAATGAACGACATTCGTTTGTTCAACGCGAGTAATGCATCGATCTTCATACACAGGGGATAAATCACGACTTGCAAGGTCAATCGACGGCTTTAATTGTTCATTAAAAAAGTTTATCGGCTCATCTGTCAATTGAACGAGGGCACCTGGATTATCTGCCGGTAAGTCTCCATCGATTTGCTCGAGTATCTCTTCTTTTAATGCCGCCAATTGTTTTTGTTCATCGACTGACCAATATAAATACCAAGAAACGATGACCGTCATCCCTAGTATAATGACTCCCCCTGCTTGTTTATAATCTAATGTTGACTGACGCAAAGGCTTTTCAATAAAGACTGTCGTTATATAAGCAAAGAGCGCTGATACAATTAAAATGAAGAAACCTCCGATTACAGACACTTCTTCTACATCAAACAATGCGTAATAAAAAATGAGTAATGGCCAATGCCATAAATAGAAGGCATATGAAATACTACCGAAAGATACGAGCGGACGCGCACTTAATAAACGATACGCACTATATTTTTCACCAGTATTCCCTGCAATGATGATGAATGCTGCTGAAAGTGTTGGCCAAAGCGCAGCATATCCTGGAAATACGTCCCCTACTTGAAAAACAAACCCGCCGATCAATAAACCGATAACACCGACCCAGCTCAAAACGATTGCTGCTAGCGTCGATACACGGAATCGGTCGAGGAACAATGCTAAAAGACTACCGAGCCCAAACTCCCAAACCCGTGTCAACGTATGATAATAAGCAACCGGTTGATCGATCGCTGTATATTGAACAGAATAAACAAATGACAAAGCGACAATGAACGTAACACTTACAATTAATAACGGGCGAATGTTCGTCTGGCGAAAAATCCGGATGATTTGGTATACGATGAAAAATAAAAATAGCCAAATCATATAAAACTGCCACTGAATACTTAATGCCCAAAAATGTTGATACGGAGAAGCCTTATGATTTTCTGCTAAATAATCTGCCGAATCAACGATCAAGCGCCAGTTTTCAACGTAAAAAACCGAAGCTAAAAATTCATGAACGATTTGAAAACGATCCGTCACTGATAAAAATAGAAAACTAAATATAAGAGTCAAGATCGCAACGACCCAAGCAGTAGGCACGAGGCGACGCAATAACTTAACGATATATTGAACGATATGTATCTTCTTTTTCCTTCGGTACATCGACAATAAAGACAATGTAATAAGAAACCCAGAAACGACGAAGAAAACATCTACGCCCCCTGATACTCGATGAAACCAAATATGATAAACAGCTACTAACACCGCTGCGATTGCCCGCAGCCCTTCAATTTCTAATCGAAACCTCTTTTCTTGTTCTTCCATATGTAATCACCTAATCTTCACTTATTACAGCGATAATATCATATGAATGATGAAGAAAACATTTTAAATTCTCCTAACAGACTGCGCGATTGGTTTTTTTAGGTATAATAGACAACATATTCAAAGAAAGGTGGAGCAAAATGAAGCGTTTATTCATAATTTTAATAGCGACTATCTTTACACTAGGCGCCTGTAGTCTTCCGAATGCCTCAGAGGAAGAAGTTTCAGAACAACAAGACGAACAAACAGAAGCTGAAAAGTTGCTTGAAAAAGACTTAGAGTGGATGGAAGAAAAAAACGAAGACTTTGACTTATCACCGAGTGACCTTCGAATTATGAGCGAAGAAACAGGAGAACCTCTCGGACCGACACTCGCATACTCAACAGAAGGTGAGTTCGATGTCGACCGATATAAAATGTATGGCTCTTTCCACGGGGAACAATATTTATTCCAACTCGGATGGGAAGGACCAAATTTACACCACGTCTCTTATGAACGAGTCAGTGGGCCGAAACGCGATGCGATTTATGGAGACTTTTTAGAACATAATCGAGAAGAGTTGACCGATCACGTCGGCACATCGAAAGATAATATTATGTGGCAAATGGCATTGGCCGACGTCGATGGAGACGGTATGTTAGAAGTGATCGTTTATGCATATCATTACGATGACATCGATTTAACAAAAAACGGATATTTATCGATTTTCCACTTCACAGGAGATGACGAAAAACCGTTTGAGCTTGCCGCATATACAAGTTGGTTTAACCCTACTTCTCGTATAACGGATAATCCTGCGCGATTCAATGAATACGGAGAATGGATCGTAG
>JASLGI010000222.1 GCA_030149685.1 Bacillaceae bacterium
GCGATGTTTTTAATTTCGAATACGATTCGCCTAACGATCAATTCGCGCGGTTCAGAAATTGAAATTATGAAGCTCGTAGGAGCGACGAATTCATTCGTTCGAATTCCGTTCGTTTTAGAAGGTGTGTGGCTCGGTTTAATCGGATCGGTTATTCCAGTCATTGGACTGTCGATCGGATATACTCGATTTTATAACACCTTTTCACCGCGACTAGAAAATGAAATTATGCAGTTGTTAGCACCGTCACCATTTTTATTCCAAATTAACTTTTTAGTCGTTTTAATTGGAGTCGGTATCGGTGTGTGGGGAAGTTTCGTATCCGTACGTAAATTTTTAAATGTATAAGATGTGAAAGGGAGAGCGGAAAAGTTGGTACAATACAAAGGATTAAAAGTAACGGTTGCAGCGGCTTTATTATCGACGACGATGTTCGCCGGTGTCGGTCACGTATCAGCTGCTTCAATCGATCAATTAAAACGTGAAAAAATAGAGGCGGAACAGAAACAAAATCGTTTGAAGCAAGATATCGATGTGAAAGATAGTGAACTTGCCGAAAAGGAAGCGAAGACTAAAGAGTATGTAGCCCAAGTAAGTGAGTTAAGTAAACAAGTAGAAGAAACAGAATCAAAAGCAGAAGCGGTTCGTCTGTCTATCGCTCAAACGAAAGAAGAAATCGATGCATTGAATCGTTCCATTGAAGCGCTTGAGCAAAAGATTAAAGAACGTGATGACGTGTTACGTGAACGGTTACGCTCGATTCAAGCACAAGGAACGACGGTTAGCTATTTAGAAGTGCTTCTCGGTGCGACGAGCTTTGCAGATTTCATCGACCGTTTCTCCGCAGCCTCAACGATTATGGACGCGGATCGACAAATTATAAAGCAACAAGAAGATGACGTCGCTCAAATCGAAGATGAGAAGTTGCAAGTAGAGAAAACATTGAAAGCACTTCAAGCACAAGAAGATGAATTGAAGCAATTGCAACAATTGCTCAATAAGCAGCGAGAAGAGAAAAATAAAGTGATCGATCAGTTAGAAAAAGCACAAGAGCAATTGTCAGCAGAGCGTGCGCATTTACAAGAAGACTTTGAAGATACGTATGAATTGTCACAAGAGTTAGAACAACAAATTATTGCAGAACAGCAGCGAGTTGCTGAAGAAATGAGAAAGAAAGAAGAAGCACGTTTAGCAGAAGAAGCAGCAAAGCGTGGGGCGAGTAGTGGAAGTGGCGCATCGGAAGCAGATACGAGCTCGTTGCCGCCAGTAACTTCAGGGACGTGGATGACACCAGCAGCTGGAAGCTTCACTTCTGGTTTCGGATGGAGGACTCACCCGATTCATGGTGATCAAAGACAACACCGTGGCGTCGATATTGCAAACGCAACAGGTACTCCGATCGTCGCAGCGGCCGATGGTGTCGTATCGTCTGCCGGACCGATGGGTGGATTAGGAAATGCCGTGTTCATTACCCATTCCATTGATGGTCAAATGTATACGAGCGTATACGGTCATATGTCAAGCATTCAAGCGACAGTCGGTCAGTCTGTGAAAAAAGGAGATCGAATTGGAGCGATGGGAAGTACAGGAAGTTCGACAGCTCCTCACTTGCACTTTGAAGTGCACGTCGGTGGATTCACAGCGAATGGACCGAGCGCCGTGAACCCGTTACGATTCATCTCATTATAAAAAATCATTTGCACCGTTTTCTAAGGGAAACGGTGCCTTTTATGCATTTATATATCATTTTACTTTCAAGCGGTGCATAAAGAGATGGACGTGATACAATGAATGAAAAAGGAGGGGTCTTCGTGAATGAATTTAGCATTGTGCTAGCGACCTATTTTGCAAATATTGCTTGGTTGCTCGCAGCGATCGCTTTAGCGATCGTCGGTTACTTTCGCGTTAAACGAGAACGTCGTCAACTCGTGTACCGTATTGCACCGGCGACGCGTGAAGTGAAGGAAGGAATGGTAGGCGCACTCGGGATCGGTCTGCTAGCCTCTCTCTTATTCGTGGCAACAGGTGTCATTTTTGAACCCTATCTTTTAGTCCTGATGAGTGTCATCTCGGTCGTTTGTTTGCTCACTTTTTATTGGGGACGGCTTTCACCGGTTTATGTAGCGATTCTCGCGCTCGCATTCGTCTTCACGTTGCCGACTCCAAACGTCGTCATTTTTCAAACGTATGAAATGGAATCGGTTACGATGGAGCATGCGGTAATCAGTTTTGCCGTCTTCGTTTCGATTGCATTGTTTATCGAAAGTATGCTGCTCGGTCGATTGACAACGAAGAGCAGTTCCCCTTCTCTCGTGAAAACGAAGCGAGGTGGTTGGATCGGCCGTTTTCGTACGAAACAGGCGTGGGTCGTTCCCCTTTTCTTCCTCGTTCCAGGCGAATGGTTTGAATCATTCACGTACTGGCCACGGTTTACATTCGGGGAGACGAGTTTTGCTATTTTTGCGATGCCATTTATCATCGGATATAGCCGCTATTGGTATGCGACGTATCCGGAGTACGGTTTGGCAAAGGAAAAAAAGAAAGTGTTGCAATTAGCTGTTGTCGTCGCTATTTTCACCGCTTGTACACTCATTCATCCTTACTTTAGTTACGGTGCGCTTGCCATCGCATTGATCGGTCGTCTCGTGATCCATTGGAGCGTTCGTAAAAAAGAAACGGACGATTTCGCATTCGCTAAGCCAAAAAGTGAAGGGATGCTCATCGTCGGCGTATTAGAAGGAACGCCTGCTGAAGAGATGGGGTTACAAATCGGCGAAGTGATTCAACGAGTGAACGATCGTGACGTTTCGAGTGAAAAAGA
>JASLGI010000039.1 GCA_030149685.1 Bacillaceae bacterium
GCTCGTGCAAAAGAAATGTTAGAAGAAGGAGCGACGATCATCGATGTCGGTGGGGAATCGACGCGTCCAGGACATGCGCCTGTATCTGTAGAAGAAGAAATTGAACGCGTCGTGCCGATCATTGAAGCTTTAACGGAGGAGTTACATTGCGTTATTTCTGTCGATACGTATAAAGCGACGGTAGCGCGTCGTGCGATTGAAGCGGGTGCATCGATCATTAACGATATTTGGGGCGGGCAGAAAGATCCGGACATGTTACGTGTCGCAGCGGAAAAAAATGTGCCAATCGTGTTAATGCACAATCGAAAAGAGGCTGTTTACCCGAACGGATTTGAAAAAGATTATTTCGCCGATATGGAAAAAATCATTCGAGATGCAAAAGAAGCAGGCATTCCAGATGAACATATTTGGCTCGACCCAGGGATTGGGTTTGCTAAATCACAAGAACAAAATTTAGAAGCGATGCGTTTATTGCCAAAACTCGTACAATACGGATACCCGGTATTGCTCGGTACGTCGAGAAAGTCGATGATCGGTTACGTATTAGATGTGCCTGTCGGTGAACGTCTTGCAGGTTCTTTAGCGACGGTTAGTTATGGGGCGATGAATGGTTGTCACATTATGCGTGTGCACGACGTGAAAGAAACGATGCAGACGACGAAAATGATTGACCGTTTGCAGAAAGGAGCGTTGTAATGGATTATATTCATATTCGAGAAATGACTTTTTATGCTTATCATGGAGCATTAGAAGAAGAGACACGTCTCGGCCAACGTTTTCAAGCGAATGTGTCAATTGCGACGAGTTTAGCACAAGCGGGTCAAACAGACGAATTAACGTATACGATCAATTACGCTGAAGTGTATACGATTTGTGAGGAAATTATTGAAGGAACACCAGTCCAATTGATTGAAACGCTCGCTGAACGAATCGCTGCGACTATTTTAGAACGTTTCGCTCCGAAAGCCCGAGGAGTACGTGTAGAACTCATTAAGCCAGACCCACCGATCCCAGGAAACTTACAATCTGTCGCTGTCGATATTACACGGGGTGACTATGATGGCTAATGTTTATTTGTCGATCGGTTCAAATATCGGAGAACGTGAGATGTATTTACAGTTTGCACTTGATGCATTAGCAAGACATGAACAAATTACCGTTGAACGAGTATCGTCGATTTATGAAACGGCTCCTGTCGGTTATGTCGACCAAGACGATTTTTTAAATATTGCTGCTCAAGTAACGACGACACTTCCACCGATCGAATTGCTCGACGTTTGTCAACGAATTGAAGAAGAAGGCGATCGTCAACGAGTCGTTCGTTGGGGACCACGAACGTTAGATATTGACGTATTACTTTATGACGATCAATGTTTAACGACGGAGCGACTCATTCTTCCGCATCCGCGAATGACAGAGCGGGCATTTGTCCTCGTCCCTCTAGCAGAAATTGCACCTGACGTTGTGGAACCAACGACGCAACAGCGTATTGCTGAATTAGCACAACGCGTAGAAGGCGACGTACAAAAGATAAAGGAAGGTGAATGAAGTGACACGTCCTTTTCAAATAGGTGATCGAATCATTGACAATCGCGTCGTCCTTGCACCGATGGCAGGTATTAGCAACGCTGCATTTCGCTTAACGGTGAAAGAATTTGGCGCAGGACTCGTCTACGCAGAGATGATCAGTGATAAAGGAATCATTCAAAATAATAAACGTACATTAGACATGCTTCATATTGATGAACGTGAAAACCCGATTGCCCTTCAAATTTTCGGAGGAGAAAAAGATACACTCGTTGAAGCTGCCCAATACGTTGATAAATATACGAATGCTGATTTTATCGATATCAATATGGGATGCCCTGTGAATAAAATTATTCGTTGTGAAGCGGGAGCAAAATGGTTACTAGAACCAGATAAAATTTATGAAATGGTATCTGCAGTCGTCAAAGCGGTCGATAAACCTGTAACGGTGAAACAACGAATCGGTTGGGATGAAGAACATATTTTTGCGGTAGAAAATGCAAAAGCTGTCGAAGCAGCAGGAGGCGCAGCGGTTGCGATTCATGGTCGTACGCGACTTCAAATGTATGAAGGGAAAGCGAACTGGGACGTTATTCGACAAGTGAAAGAAAATGTGTCGATTCCTGTGATTGGAAATGGCGACGTCGCTGAACCGACGGATGCGAAACGAATGTTAGAAGAAACAGGAGTCGATGGAGTAATGATCGGCCGCGCAGCGCTCGGTAACCCGTGGATGATTTATCGAACAGTGAAATATTTAGAGACGGGTGAAGAAGTACCAGAGCCAACAGGTACTGAAAAAATAGATGTTTGTCTCTTACATTTTGAACGTTTAATGCAATTGAAGGGCGAAAAGGTCGCTGTGCGTGAAATGCGGAAACATACGGCATGGTATTTAAAAGGAATTCGTGGAAGTGGGCCGGCACGCGCAGCGGTCAACGAAGCAGAAACGAAAGAACAGTTTTTAACGATTTTAAAAAATTTCCAAGCACAATTGTAAAAATAAAAGAGAAAAGGAACGAACTCTGTTACTTTTTGTGAAATGATGTACAATATAAAAGAGTAGAGTTCATCTATGAACAACAACCAAGGAGTGAACGGAATGTCTCATTCAAATGAGCTTAATGATCAAGTAGTAGTACGTCGAGAAAAAATGGATAACATTCGCGAGTTAGGGTTAGACCCATTCGGTGGACGCTATGAGCGCACACACTTAGCGACTGAACTCCATGAAAAATACGACGAGTATTCAAAAGAAGAATTAGCAGAAATGACAATTGAACCTGTATCTATTGCAGGACGTATTATGACTAAGCGTGGAAAAGGTAAAGCAGGATTTGCCCACTTACAAGACTCAACAGGTCAAATTCAAATTTACGTTCGTCGTGACGACATTGGGGAAGAGCCATATGCCCTTTATAAAACAGTCGACCTCGGCGATATCATCGGGATCAAAGGTGATATTTTCAAAACGAATACAGGAGAAGTGACTGTTTACGCGAAAGAGTTTACATTCTTAACGAAAGCACTTCGTCCATTACCAGAGAAGTTCCACGGATTACAAGACGTTGAACAACGTTACCGTCAACGTTATTTAGATCTTATTATGACAGATGGTAGTAAAGAACGTTTCGTTTTACGAAGCCGCATTATTCGCGAAATCCGTAACTACTTAGACGACCAAGGTTTCTTAGAAGTAGAAACACCAATGCTTCATTCAGTAGCTGGTGGAGCGAATGCTCGTCCATTCGTGACACACCATAACGCATTGGATTTAGACTTATACGTTCGTATTGCACTTGAATTACACTTAAAACGTCTCGTTGTCGGTGGATTTGAAAAAGTGTACGAAATCGGTCGCGT
>JASLGI010000100.1 GCA_030149685.1 Bacillaceae bacterium
GGCATTAAATCTTCATTTACAATATTACCTTCTTCATCTAAAATTTGTACCATTTCAAATTTTGATTCAATTTCTTCAAGTGTCTGTACAGCGTCGAAAACTTGTTGTTCTTTTTTCGCCATGTTACACCTCTCCTTTATATAAACTGTATTAGTGTATTTGAAATTAAAACGAAACAACTTACTTATGAACCAATTGTATATTCTCTTATTTTAGTTGTCAACCCTTTGATATATAAAGGTTAGTTCTTTTTCTTCTCTTTCAACCAAAACCAGAACTGTGTTAGTACAACTTTTATTATGTTATAGAACAGATTCGTTTACTTTTATTTTATCCTTCTTTTCTTCTTTTCCCTTTTCTTCTTTTTTTAAACGCTTTCATTTATCTTAGCAAATCTTAGCATTTTTCTATTCATTTCTCCATTTAATACTTTTTCGTGAATTTCAGTCGTCTTTTATTTCTTCTCTTCTTTTTTCAGTTATACTAGTACATACGTCAACATATTTTACAAGGAGTCGATAACAATGATTTTAATGGATGATATTATTCGCGAAGGACATCCGACATTACGAAAAGTAGCAAAAGAAGTAGAGCTTCCGTTATCAGAAGAAGATAAACAAATTGCACTCGATATTATGGAGTATGTGCAAAATAGTCAAAATGAAGAAATGATCGAAAAATACGATCTTCGTCCAGGTATTGGACTTGCCGCTCCGCAAATTAACGTATCAAAACGAATTTTCGCTCTTCATATTGAAGATGAAGACGGAAACGTAGAAGAAAGTATGATTGCGATTAACCCTAAAATTGTTAGTCATTCGGTCGAAATTGACTATTTAGAAACGGGGGAAGGTTGTCTCTCTGTCGACCGTCCTGTAGAAGGGCATGTTCCTCGCTATGCGCGTATTACAATTGAAGCATATGATGAAAACGGTGAGAAATTCACAAAACGTTTACGAGGACTCCCAGCAATTGCTTTCCAACACGAACTCGACCATTTAGACGGCATTTTATTTTTCGATCGTATCGATAAAAAGCGTCCTTTCTTAAATATGGAACAAATTACACAACCGAATACACTCTTTAATTAATAAAAGCGAGTAGGCGCTGACCTGCTCGCTTTCTCTTTATTCGTTTCCTTTTCTTTCTTTTAACTTGTAAGCATGATATTATATAGAGAATGATGAATGAACGTTTTATAAAGGAGAGTTATGCATGATTTACAAAGTTTTATATCAAGATCACATCGTCGAAGTACCAGTCCGCGAAAATACGAAGGCGATGTACGTAGAAGCTGCATCAGATCGTGAAGTTCGTAAAAAACTTTACTCTTTACCAATTCAAGTAGAATTTATTCAAGAACTTGAAGGTAAACATTTAGAATACGAACGTACGTCTGAAGACTTCGAAGTTATTCAGGTTGAAGACCTATAATGAAGATTATTAAAAACAATGAAACAGCCGTTTTCGCTTTAGGCGGACTAGGTGAAATCGGTAAAAACACTTACGGTGTTCAGTTCCAAGATGAAATTATTTTAATTGACGCAGGGATCAAATTCCCTGATGATGACTTACTCGGCATCGATTACGTCATCCCAGACTATACGTTTTTAAAACGTAATAAAGATAAAATTAAAGGTCTTTTCGTCACACACGGACACGAAGACCATATCGGTGGAATTCCGTACTTATTAAAACAAGTTAATGTTCCTGTCTACGGTGGTAAGCTCGCACTCGGACTACTCCGCAACAAATTAGAAGAGCACGGGTTACTTCGCTCAACAAAATTGATCGAATTCACAGAAGATGACGTTTTCAAATTTAGAAAAACATCCGTATCATTTTTCACAACTACACATAGTATTCCAGACGCTTACGGAGTTGTCGTTAAAACTCCTTCTGGAAATATCGTCCATACAGGTGACTTCAAATTCGACTTCACACCCGTTGGAGAACCAGCAAACTTAGCGAAAATGGCTCAACTCGGTGATGAAGGTGTTCTCTGTCTCTTATCTGACAGTACGAACGCAGAAGTCCCTAACTTTACAATGTCTGAACGAAAAGTAGGAGAAAGTATCGAAGATATTTTCCGTAACGTCGATAACCGAATTATCTTCGCAACATTCGCATCGAATATTCACCGCTTACAACAAGTAATCGATGCAGCACAATACTTCGGTCGTAAAGTTGCCGTGTTCGGTCGAAGTATGGACAATTCAATTACGATCGGTCGTGAACTCGGATACATTAATGCACCTGATGATTTATTCATCGATGCCAAAACATTAAATCGTCTTCCTTCGAATGAAGCGATGATTTTATGTACAGGTAGTCAAGGTGAACCGATGGCAGCTTTATCACGAATTGCTAACGGGACTCACCGTCAAGTATCCATTCAACCGGGAGATACAGTTATCTTCTCTTCTTCACCAATTCCAGGTAACCGATTAAGTGTAAACCGTACGATTAACTCTTTATTCCGAGCAGGGGCAGAAGTTATTCACGGACCACTTAGCAACATCCATACATCTGGACACGGTTCACAAGAAGAACAAAAATTAATGCTCCGCTTAATGAAACCGAAGTTCTTCATGCCAATTCACGGGGAATACCGCATGATGAAAAAACACGCAGAACTCGGTGTTTCATGTGATGTCAAAGAAGAAAACTGCCACTTACTCACAAACGGAGATGTCTTAGCATTAACAGAAGACACAGCTCGTGTAGCTGGACGCATCCCAGCAGGCGATGTGTACATTGATGGTAGTGGAATCGGTGATATCGGAAACGTCGTATTGCGCGATCGTAAAGTGTTATCAGAAGATGGACTCGTCATCGTTGTCGCAACAGTTGATACAAACAAGAAAAAAATCGTTGCAGGACCTGACATTATTTCACGCGGATTCGTCTATATGCGTGAATCAGGATCGATGATTCATGAAGCACAACGAATGTTAAAACGAAAAATGTATAAAATGATGGAAAAAGAAGCATTTGATCCACATAAAATGAAAAATGAAATCATTCATACATTAAGTCCTTATTTATTCGACAAAACAGAGCGTCGCCCGATGATTTTACCTGTCATCTTAGAAGTAGGCAGCGAACAGTCAAAAAAAGAAACGAATGAATAATACGAAAATTATTCAATAAAAAAGGCTTGAGTACTTAGCGACTCAAGCCTTTTCGTTATCTACTTTTATAAATGAGTAGTTTGCTGCTCAAAATGATGAATATCCATATCTGAACCGATGACAATTAAAATGTCATCCCCTCGAATTTGTTCTACAGCTTGCGGGGAAACGATTAAATGTCCATCTCGTTTAATAGCGACAATGTTGACGCCGTAGCGCGCGCGAATATCTAGTTCAATTAATGTTTTTCCAACGAATCGTTCGTGCGCTTGAATTTCTACAATCGAATATTCATCGGATAACTCTAAATAATCGAGAATATTGTTTGATAACATATTGTTCGCTAAACGGCGACCCATATCACGTTCTGGGTGAACGACTTGATCGGCACCGATTTTAATTAATACTTTTTCGTGATTATCACTTTGCGCCTTTACAGTAATCCGAGGAACACCGAGCTCTTTTAATAAAAGCGTCGTTAAAATACTCGATTGAATATTTTCACCGATCGCTACAACGACGTGTTCAAAATGTTTAATCCCTAACGATTGTAGCACTGCTTCATCGGTCGTATCCGCAACGACGGCTTGAGTCGCAATTTGTGCATAGTCATCGACTTTATCTTGTGAAATGTCGATAGCCATTACATGTGCCCCTAAGGAGACAAGCTCTTTCACAATACTTCCTCCTAATCGACCAAGTCCAATCACTGCAAATTCTTTTCTCATACTGTCACTTTCTTTCTGTCCATTTTTGTTCATCGTATCACGAATGAACATTCCCGCCAACTAATATTATAGCTGTTTCAAAAAGTGACAAATAAAAAAAGATGCCCCGAAGGACATCTTCTTTTGAATTATAATAAGTCTTCGCCTGGTTTCCAGTTTGCTGGGCAAAGTCCACCAGTTTGTAACGCTTCAAGTACACGTAATGTTTCGTTTACGTCACGACCTACGTCTTTGTTGAAGACTGTTTGATATTGCATTTCACCTTCTGGGTCGATGATGAAGAGACCGCGAAGTGCAACTCCTTCTTCTTCAATTAATACACCGTAGTCTTTTGATACTTGGTGGTTTGTGTCCGCTGCGAGTGGGTAACGTAATTGACCAATTCCGTTATCTTCGAGTGGTGTGTTGATCCACGCTAAGTGTGTATGAATTGTATCTGTTGATGCACCGATAATTTCTGCGTTTAACTCTTTGAATTTATCGTAGTTTTCTGACATCGCGATAATTTCTGTTGGGCAAACGAAAGTGAAGTCCATTGGGTAGAAGAAAAGTACTGTCCACTTTCCTGCTTCCATGTTTTCTTTTAAGCTTACTTCACCGAAAGTTTTGTCTGGCATAACTGCTGGCATTGTAAATGATGGTGCTGGTTTATTAACTAAACGTTTTGACATAATAAAATTACCTCCAAATATTTCTTTGTGATTTCTTCTATTCTTATAATAACAAATAGACTTCACATTTTCAACAATAATGACTCGCAAATAATAATTGTTATAATCTATTTTCTGTTCGTCACTTACTTATCATACATTAGACGAACAAAGGACGCAATTTTGACAAAGAAATTGAACGTTTTTAAAGCGAAAAAAGTGATTGATTTTCCTTTCAATTTTTGTATAATTAAGTGCGCTCTCATACTTTTTACGTTTATCGAAAAAACACGAGGGAATGAATCGTTTAAGGGGGGGATTGCGATGACATCGCCAATCGTAGTATTCGACCGCGTATCGCTTAATTACAATGAAAATACACAGATTTTGAAAGAAGTGAGCTTTTCATTAGAACGTGGTAAATTTTATACTTTGCTCGGTCCTTCTGGTTGTGGTAAAACGACGATCTTACGTTTAATTGCAGGGTTCTTACAACCGACAGAAGGTTCTATTTATATTGAAGGGAAAGAGATGAATGGTCTTGCACCGAATGAACGTCCCGTCAATACTGTCTTTCAAGACTACGCACTATTTCCTCATTTAAATGTTTTTGAAAACATCGCTTTCGGATTGAGAATCCAGCGATTAAAAGATGAGGAAGTTCAACAAAGAGTAAAAGAAGCTCTACGTTTCGTAAGTTTAGAAGATTTCGAAAATAGAGAAATTACTGATATGTCTGGCGGTCAGCGGCAACGTGTAGCAATCGCACGTGCAATCGTAAACGATAGTGAGTTAATTTTATTAGATGAACCTTTATCCGCACTGGACTTGAAACTTCGTACAGCGATGCAAGGTGAGTTACGTTCACTACAACAACAGCTCGGAAAAACATTCGTTTTCGTCACACATGACCAAGAAGAAGCTCTCGCTATGAGTGATGAAATTTTCGTCATTCAAAATGGCGAAATTGCACAATCTGGCTCTCCAACAGATATTTACGATGAGCCGATCAATCCATTCGTCGCTAGCTTCATTGGCGCATCGAACATCATTCCTGGTGAAATGGTTCGAGACTATCTCGTTCGCTTCAACGGACGTGAGTTTTCTTGTGTCGACGGGGGAGTACAACCGAATGAAAAAGTCGATGTTGTCATCCGACCTGAAGATTTAAAAATCGTACCAGTTGAAAAAGGAAAGGTGCCCGTAATAGTTACTTCTCAACTTTTTCGCGGTGTTCATTATGAAATCCGAACAAAAGATGAGCACGACAATGAATGGCTCGTACACTCTACTCAAAAAGTGCGCGTAGGTGAAAAAATCGGACTGTCATTTATTGATGAAGATCTGCATATTATGAGAAAAAACGAATCGGAAGAAGCATTCGACTTACGGATGGAAACGTATGGAGGCGATTAAATGTATCAATCTCGTTTTAAGCAATTGTACACCATCCCTTACGTCGCATGGATTTTACTATTCGTCATTATTCCAATTACACTCGTCGGTTATTATTCTATTACCGACCATGACGGACATTTAACGCTTTCTCATTATGCGAACTTTTTTACGTCGACTTATTTGACATTAGCGCTATATTCATTTTTTTATGCATTCGTCATTACAGCTATTACACTACTGATTGCTTATCCGACCGCATATATTTTAACGAAAACAAAATATAAAGAATTATGGCTTTTATTCATTATTATTCCATCTTGGTTAAACTTACTACTAAAAACGTATGCGTTTATCGGGCTTTTAAGCAAAAATGGGCTCGTTGCAGCGGTTATCCGCTCTTTCGGTTTCGAAGCTCCTCAATTATTGTTTACGAGTATGAGTTTTATTTTAGTAGCTGTTTATATTTTTATTCCTTTTATGATTTTACCTATTTTCAATGCTATCAATGAATTGAATCCGACACTAATAGAAGCAGCACGCGACCTTGGAGCGAGTCGATGGACAACTTTCCGCCAAATCGTCTTACCTTTAACAGCGGATGGTATTAAAGCTGGAATCCAAGTAACATTTATTCCTGCATTGTCATTATTTATGGTGACACGACTCATTGCCGGAAACAAAGTGATGACGCTCGGTACCGCGATTGAACAACAGTTCCTCGTGACGCAAAATTGGGGCATGGGGTCCGCAATCGCAATGTTCTTAATTGTTACGATGTTCCTCGTCATGAAAGTAACAACGACGAAAGAAGGTGGAAGACGATGAAACAAATAACAATGAGCCAAAAAGTTTATCTCGGCTTCGTCTTTCTCTTATTATACGCACCGATTGTTTTTTTAATTATGTATTCTTTTAACTCTGGAGAATCAATGGCGAACTTCCGCTCCTTCTCTTTCAAACATTATGTCGAATTGTTTCAAGATAAACGACTACTCGTCATCGTTTTGCAAACGATCGTCATCGCGCTACTCTCTGCAGTCGTTTCCACGATTTTAGGTATCGTTGGCGCGTTAGCGATTTACTTTACAAAGCAAAAAAGGCGAAGAGAACTTTATTTATCATTGAATAATGTATTAATCGTTAGTCCTGATGTCATTATCGGAGCATCGTTTTTAATTTTATTCACATTTCTCGGAATACAGCTCGGCTTTATTTCCGTGTTACTCTCTCATATCGCTTTTAGTATTCCGATTGTCGTCTTAATGATTTTACCAAAACTCTATGACATGAGTCCGACATTGATCGACGCTGCTCGTGACCTCGGTGCAAGTGCAAAGGACGTATTGTTCCGAGTCATCTTACCATTTATTCAACCAGGAATTTGGGCAGGGTTTTTCTTAGCGTTAACGTATTCACTCGACGACTTCGCGGTGACATTTTTCGTCACAGGAAACGGGTTTACGACACTCTCTGTTGAAATTTATTCCATGGCACGGACGGGTGTGTCTTTAACGATCAACGCATTAAGTGCGATTATTTTCCTCGTTACTATTGCTCTCGTTCTCGGTTATCATGCCTTACGTCTTCATGCGCAACGTAAAGGAGGGGGCGTTTAATGAAATCTGTTACTTTACGACTTACTTTAATTACTTTACTCGCTTTCGGGTTACTCGGATTATCGATGAAGTTGAACGCGTCTCACACGACATCAACAGGCGAATCGATCACTTTATACAATTGGGGAGATTATATCGACCCTGACATTATTCATCAGTTTGAAAAAGAAACGAACATTCAAGTCATTTATGAAACATTCGATTCCAATGAAGGAATGAAAGCGAAAATTGAACAAGGTGGAACGACTTATGATATTGCAATTCCGTCTGAATATATGATTGAAATGATGAAAGAAGATGATTTACTTTTACCGATTCAACACGAAAAACTTCCTCATCTTGCATCGATTGATTCTTATTTTTTAGATTGGTCTTTCGATCCCCATAATGAATATTCAATTCCTTACTTTTGGGGAACAGTCGGGATTGCTTACAACCCTACCTTACTCGATAGTGACTTTACGTTCGAGTCGTGGGATGAAATTTGGGACGAGCGATTAGAAAACGATATTATCATCGTTGATAGTGCACGAGAAGTACTCGGTGTTGGACTCAATAAAAATGGAGATTCCTTAAATGAAACTTCTCCACAAAAGCTTAAACAGAGCTTTCAAACGATGAATGAATTACTTCCTAATGTGAAAGCGGTCATCGGTGATGAAGTAACACAACTAATGATCCATGAAGAAGCGAGCGTTGCTATTACATGGTCAGGGCAAGTTGTCGATATGATGGAAGAAAATGAACGTATTACATTCCAAATCCCAAAAAGCGGATCAAATATTTGGTTTGATAATATCGTCATTCCAAAAACAGCTAAAAACATTGATGGTGCTCACGCTTTCATTGACTTTTTACTTCGTCCTGAAATCGCTGCACAAAATGCTGAATATGTCGGCTATGCAACACCTAATAAAGACGCGTTACAACATATGGATCCTGAAATCGTTGAAGATGAGCGTTTCTATCCAGATGAAAAAGACCGCCAACATTTAGAAGTTTATCGTTACCTCGGACGTGATAATTTAGCAGTTTACAATGAATATTTCCTTCGTTGGAAAATGAACTTGATGACACATTAAAATAACCTAGCACTCACTTATTTAAAAATAAATGTGTGCTAGGTTATTCTTTCGCCAACTAACAATCGATTGCCCATCAAGAGATTATTAGTTGACCACGATCGAGCATCGTCTGTAAATGAACTTTTTCCGGGATAGACTCACCTGTCAATTCCAATGAAACTGAACGTTCATCAATCCGTATATGTAATTGACCAACTGCCTCTTTTTTATTTCTTTGATTTGTCATAACAAACTCAAACGTTTCTACTTCGCCAATATGTTGACGAACCGCTGCAGGAATATACGTATACGTCCCATCGGCTTTCATATGTAAATGTCCGTATTGTCCTTGAATGATCGTTTCTTCTTTCAGGGCGATCGGATACGATTGTCCTTTGACTCGAACAGTTGACACAACCGTATCACGATTAGCTCCGAGCTGTTGACCTTTCAATACATTACCACGCGCAATTGATTCGTCTGTCAACAATTGAGTGAAATCATAATCGACAATATTCGTTAGAGAAAAAGGAATCACTTGAACAACACTTAAACCTGCGCCAAGCTCTAAAACTACTTCATAATTTCCTTCTTCTAACATGCCTAAATCAAGACGTGCTTCTTTCGCTATTCCTAAAAAAGCACCACTAGATTCTTCATACGTCGCTACTTTCTCATAGTTACCGGCATTATTTTCTTTAAATACGTGCACTTTGAATGCATGTCCCCCTAAAACACTATGCATAGATACTGCTACTTCTAATTCCCACATATGCCCTTTAGGTACTGTGAAAGAATGTCTATTTTTTTCATCAATTTGATGCATTTGCGAGGCTGAAAGAAGACCAAGATCTAAAATCCCGATATCTAAACCGAGTAAGCCTCCACCAATTTTTTTCATCGGCTCTAACGATTGAATCTTTGGAGATAAATCGAGTGTCACTGTTTGATTAGTTTCTTTCGTCGAAATAAATGTTGGACCTTCTGCTCGTACTAACTCATTTTCTAATGTTGCTAATTGATCAATTTGCTTTTGTATGTAATACTCCGTTTCTTTCGTCCACAATTGATTTTTATTTTCTTGTAATAGCCGTTCACTACGATTCAATTGTTGTTCAACATGTTGAATGGAATGTTCTATATATGTTTCTTCGTTCATCTTTTGACGGAGTTGTTCTGAAAGTTGTTTAAATTCATCATATTGTTGATGAATACGTTCTACCAAAGCTACCCGTTCTCGCCATTCATTTAAAGTATTTGTTGATGGTAGATCTGCTAATAATGTTTTAGCCTTTTCTACTGAATCGCGATCTTTCGTTTGTTCCGCTTGTTTTACATACTTTTCTACTTGTTCAAACAACTCTTCTGCATGTACGACGCTTTCATCTAACATGAAAGCGCTAGCAAAGAGAGCCGTCGTACAAAACGCTATATGCTTCGTCGATTCGTACTTCATGAAACTCCTCCTAAAATTGTTCTCTCTCGCCACTATAACAAAAAGATTGTTTTTTACAATTATACGAATGATTTATTATTATTTTTGATATTATAAAGTCTTTTTGAATGATTCCCTTCGTTTATTAGGTCTTTTCTCTTTATAATTATTTATTTCGATAGGTATATAGAAATGAAAAAGAAGCTAGCATTCGCTAACTTCTTCACAATGGAGTATATGTTTATTCATCAAATTGAATCTTTTCTTGTAAGATCGCTGCATGTTTCATTACAACTTGTGCAAAAGCTTCCACTTGTTTTAATTCAAAGGCAGACTCATAGCCGATCAACCACGTATCACGCGTCAATTCAAACTCCTCTTCTTGATTTACGAGCGGAATCATATGCACATCTTCTTCGCCACTTAATGTAATCGATGGTAAAATCGCATATCCGATCCCATTAAGAGCAAGTTGCTTACACGTTTCAATTTGATCTACTGTAATTTGTCTTCCGGGATGTTGCGAAAAGTGTTTTTGCCACCATCTTTCAATTTCCATATAATACGTAGAATCACTTTTGAATTGAATAAATGGACGTTGAGAAGCTGTCACATCTTCAATATCTTTGATTAATTTATCGACTAAATATAGTTGGTCGCGAAACAAATAACGTTTCTCACTATTCCAATCGACATGTCCACGAACGATACCTACGTGAGCTTCTCCTTCATGCAAAACTTTCACAATTTCTGAACTCCAACCTGTCATTAAAGATATTTCTGCATCCGGGTATTTTTCTACATATTCTTTTAACACTTGTGGTAACCATGTTTGGCCAACAATTGTCGCACAAGCGATTTTTAACGTTCCATGCACTTTGTTTTCTAATGCAGCGATTGCTTCAAATGTTTCTTCTTGTGCTTGAATCGTTCGCTGAGCAAAGTCGATGACGAGTTCACCAGCACTCGTCGGCTCCAATCCTTTTTGCGAACGGATAAACAATTTCTTTCTCCAAGTCTTTTCAATTGAACGAAGACGTTGAGACAGTGCTGGCTGAGATAAAAATAAACGTTCCGCCGCTTTTCGCATATTTCCTTCTTCTGCGAGAGCGACAATAATTTCAAGTTCTGTTGCTGTCATGAACGACAACCTTTCCTTTTGGTATTTTTAATATAAGTATCGTTGCTACAATAGCGAGCACTAAAATACCTAAATGTACGTAGTGCAACCCTTGTGCTAATATCGGTTGCAATTGTTCCAATGTTTCTAACGGTAATTGGCGTACTGTTTCTTCTGAAAAAAGTACGTTCATATCGTCGATTGTATACATTGTCCCTTCAATCGATTGTTGAAGAGAATGATTTAATAAAGCACCAAAAATAGCTGCTCCTAATGTATTTCCAAAGTTTCTCATAAACATATTCGATGCAGTCGCTTCTGCCCTTTGCTCATAAGGTACTGCTTGTTGAATAGATACGATAAATGCCGTGCTCGTCAAGCCCATGCCAATCCCGATGAAAAAGCTGGCGACGGCTGCTAAAAATGGTGTAATATCACTCGTCAACAAAAGAAGTAACGTCGCCCCTATCGTCAATGCGAATCCTCCGACAAGTGATACGAGAAAAGGACCGAACCGAATAAGTAAGTGACCTGAAATCGTTGAAGCAATCGGCCACCCAATTGACATCGCAGTTAAAGCGAATCCTGCAACGATTGCTTTCTCACCCATAACACCAGTAACGTAAGTCGGCAAATAAGAAGAAATAGCGATCAAAATCATTCCTGTAACGAAGGTTACTAAATTCGCATAAAAAATCGTCGGTTGCTTCCATACTTCTAAAGAAAGCATCGGCTCCTTTGCTTGCTGTTGAGATTTTATAAAGAAATAAAAACTACTGAAGCTAATAAATAATAGTATGAAACCTACCGTTCCAAAATAGAGAAAGCTTTGGCCCCCTTCTGTTAACCAAACAATAAATGTACTTAAAAACAGAGTCGAATAAATAACACCACGATAATCAATAGATATTTTTTTCTTTGGTCGTCTTTCTTCTAAATAAATATATACACCGAGCATTGATAATAATCCTAAAGGTATGTTGATCCAAAATATCATTTGCCAAGAAGCATATTCAACAATGAGCCCACCAATAGCTGGTCCTAAAACTGCCGATATTCCCCATACACTCGACATATATCCTTGAACCTTTGCTCTTTCTTCTAAAGAGTACATATCACCGACAATCGTCGTTGCAATTGGTGCAACAGCTCCTGCCCCAAGCCCTTGAACAAAACGAAATCCTATGAGCATCTCCATCGTCGTTGAAAATCCAGCCCCGAAGGAACCGATAAGAAAAATAGTTACCCCGATTAAAAAAATCGGCTTACGACCATAAAGATCAGCCAATTTCCCATAAACGAGTACACTTACTGTACTCATCAATAAGTACGATGAAAAAATCCAACTATAACGAGAGAAATTCCCTAAATCTGCAGCTATTGTCGGCATTGCTGTTGTTACAATCGTTGCTTCAACAGCACTTATAAACATCGCAAGTAAAACAGAAATAAATACGAGCCTTTTTTGCTTAGTTGTCATCGCGGGCTCCTTTACGACGTATAAATATATTTTTTAAATTGTTTTAACATCACTCGACGAGTTAAAATACCTGCAAACCGATCGTCATCATCGACGACGCATAAAAATGTATGATCAACGAGTAAATCTAAACCTTTTTGGAAAGTATCACTCGTTCGAACGACTGGCAAATCAGCGTCCATCACATCGTCTACACGCAAATCACTCAACGCGTCATATTCAATTCTTTCTAATCCTAAAACACGCTCTAACATCATCCCAAGACTAATCAATCCTTTTAATCGATTGTCACTATCGAGCACAGGTATAGCAGAGTATCCTGACTTCGTTAATATAAGTACCGCATGTTCTGCAAAATTTCCTACTTGAACATGAGCGACCTTTTCAGCAGGTATTAGATATTGCTCAATAGACGTAAATAGAAAACTTCGATCCATCGCAGAAACCATCGTTTAACCTCCTTCATATTAGGCTCTTTCATCTTAATCATATCATAAGAAAGCGCTTTAGTTGCAATCCAACAATCGTTCCGAAAAAATAGTTAAATATAAGGTACTTTTTCATATTTTGTCAATCTCATTTGCAAACCTTTCTTTCTTCATGTACGATTACAAAGGTAATACCCCCTCGAGATTTCGAATACGTCTTGAGACAGTATCAAACAATCGAAAGGATGTTATTTAACATATGGGTAAAAAACGAAGCTTATTGTTTCTCATAACATTAAGTGTTTTTGTCGTTATACTCGCAGCATGTAGCGGCGAAACGACAGATGGCGAACCGAAAGAATTGGAAACGATTTCTTTTGCTGACGCTGGTTGGGACAGTATCCGTGTCCATAACAGTATCGCACAAAAGATTATCGAAGAAGGGTTCGGCTATGACACAGAAGTTACGACTGGTACTTCTACAGCGACACTTCAAGCCTTGCAACAAGGCGATTTAAATGTATACATGGAAGTTTGGACAGATAACTTGAAAGATATTTATGAAAAAGCGATTGATCGCGGTGATATCGTTCGAGCATCGACAAACTTTGATGACAACACACAAGGTCTTTATGTACCGACGTATGTAATCGAAGGTGATAAAGAACGTGGAATTGAACCACTTGCACCAGATTTAAAAACAGTGGCAGACTTAGAAAAATATCCTGAACTTTTCCAAGACCCGGAAGACAAGGATAAAGGGCGTATTATCGGGGCACCTTCAAGCTGGATCGTAAGCGAATATTTAGATGAAAAAGTGAAATCTTATGGGCTAGATGAACAATATAACTATCTAGCACCTGGCTCAGACTCAGCTATCGTTGCTTCTTTGGAAGGAGCTTATAAACACGGTGAAGGTTGGGTTGGTTACTATTGGTCACCAACATGGGTAACAGCGAGCTATGATTTAACATTGCTCGAAGAACCTCCTTATGAAAAAGAACAATGGGAGGAAGATTATAGCACCGCTTTCCCTCCAAACGATGTTGTCGTTGCAGTTCATAAAGATTTTCCAGAACAAGCACCTGAAGTGTTTGAATTTCTTAAAAATTATGAAACTAGCAATGATTTAACAGAAGCAGCTATCGACTATATGGAAAAAGAAGATGTTGAACCAGACGAGGCTGCTGTTTGGTGGATGAAAGAATATGAAGACGTTTGGACTTCATGGGTTTCAGAAGATATTGCTGAAAAAGTAAAAGCAGCTTTATAACACTCGGTTCAACCGAAAAAACATCAAAGCTGCTTGAGAGTTACATCTCTTAGGCAGCTTTTCTTTTATGAAAGAAAGGTGGAGAAACTAGCTACAGATGTAGCTATTTTTATGAAAGAATTTCCTAATATATCATTTCCTATCGGTGATAGCGTTGAAGCTTTCATCGACTATTTAGCAGTTAATTACAAAGCTTTTTTTGATTGGATTTACGTCATTGCTTCATCAACAATCAAAATGGTGGAATCTACTCTACTCGCCACACCTTGGTGGGTTTTAATCCTTCTCGTTTTCCTATTAGGCGTGTTTTTCACTTCATGGAAAAGCGGAATCGTCTACGGGATATTCTTATTTCTCATTGGATCTTTTGGACTTTGGGAAGAAACGATGACAACACTCGCAGTTATCATCATCTCAGTCCTTCTATCACTTATTATTGGTATACCACTAGGAATTTTAATGGCATTCAGTAAAGGTTTTTCTTCCTTCATGCGACCTATTTTAGACGCCATGCAAACGATGCCGACGTTCGTTTATTTAATTCCTGTTATTTTCTTCTTCCCACTCGGAAACGTACCAGCAATTATCGCAACAATTGTTTACGCTTTACCCCCGGTAATGCGTTTAACAGAACTCGGTATTCGTACAGTTGATGAAGAAGTTATTGAATCGGCTGAATCATTCGGTTCAAGTCGTATGCAAATGTTATTTAAAGTTCAATTACCACAAGCTTTACCAACGATTCTCGCGGGAATTAACCAAACAACGATGATGGCACTTTCAATGGCTGTTGTTGGTTCAATGGTTGGGGCTGACGGTCTAGGAGAGCGTGTCTTCTACGCAATTAACCGTATCGACTTATCTCTTGGATTTGAAGCAGGTATTAGTATCGTCTTCTTAGCTATTATTATCGACCGCATTACTGCAGGTATCGCGAAGAAAACGCAACGTGGAGGAGAACTATCATGACGACAAAATTACGTGTAGAAAATATGAGTAAAATTTTCGGCCCAAAACCGAAAGAAGTCATTCCACTCGTTGAAAAAGGATTGTCAAAAGAAGAAATTTTAGATCAAACCGGACATACTGTCGGTGTTTATGATGTCTCATTTGATATTAAAGATGGCGAGTTTTTCGTGATCATGGGTTTATCTGGTAGTGGAAAATCAACGTTGATCCGTTGTTTTAATTTATTAAATGTACCGACAAACGGTAAGTTGTATATCGATGGAGAAAACATTATCGAATACGATAAAAGTGAACTTCAGCAATTGCGACAGAAAAAAATCGCGATGGTTTTCCAACACTTTGGCCTATTTAGCCATCGTACAGTACTTGAAAATGTAGAGTACGGGTTAGAAGTACGTAAAATGTCAAAGAAAGAACGTCGTAAAATTGCGATGGAGCAAATTGAAAATGTAGGACTAGCAGGGTATGAAGAACAATACCCTGATCAACTTTCCGGAGGGATGCAGCAACGTGTAGGAATTGCACGCGCATTAACAAATAATCCCGACATTTTACTAATGGACGAACCATTTAGCGCACTCGACCCTCTCATCCGATATGAGATGCAACAAGATCTTTTACATTTACAACGTCAATTGAAAAAAACGATTATTTTTATTACACATGATATTGATGAAGCGGTAAAACTTGGAGATCGAGTCGCTGTAATGAAAAATGGAGAAATCGTTCAAATCTCTACACCGCAAGAATTGTTGTTACGCCCTGCCGATGAATATATTTCATCGTTTACAAAAGATGTCGATCGCTCTAAAGTGTTGAAAGCTCGTCACTTAAGTAGCGACCTTGATCCAGAAGAAGATATTTCTTCGTATCCGACAATCGATGAAAATGCATCTGCTCAGGAAGTCATGCAACGCTTAATTGGTCAAGATCTACTCATTACAACGAGCGGAAAGAAAAAAGTCGGTAAGATCACACACGATGATGTATTACAAATGCTTAGTTTCTAAAGAAAAAAGAAAAAAGTCACGAGTACTTTACATAAATGTAAAGGCTCGTGACTTTTCTTATTCTTTCGGAATACGTTCAAAAATCTGAAGCATCGCATCGTATGTGAGCGGTCCTTCAACAATTTCGTGAATCTCACGCTTTCCATCAATGAAATATGTTGTCGGTAATGAGAAAGCACTGTACATCGTAGCTACTGCTGACATTTCGTCTAATGCTGTTTCAAACGTTAGTTCATACTCTTTCATAAACTCTCGAACGTCTTTTTCACTTGCTTCTGACCCTGTCACGTTGATCGATAAAATCTCGTAATCTGTTTCTTCATGTAACTTTTGAATATCTGGCATTTCTGCTCGACATGGTGGACACCAAGATGCCCAAAAGTTAACCATTACGGGCTTTCCTTCAAAATCAGATAAACGTACTTTTTCTCCATCTAATGTATTTAATTCGAAGTCTGGTGCAGTATCACCTTTTGTAAACTGTAAATTCATCGCTTCATCTGTTTTTTCTAATGATTGAAAACTGTCTACTTGCTCTTTTTGTGTTTTCATATTCATAATAAATGAATACGTTGCCCAACCGATCAAACCTACTACGATGATCGCTATGAGCCAATTCGATATTTTCTTCATTATTTTAGCTCCTATCCTAAGTTTTGTAGCCACGTGCCTTCTACAAGGTCAAGCAACCATGTCGTCAATGTCGTTAGTTGCCCTGTAAAAAGTAAAAGTCCCATTAAAATAATGATGACCCCACCTATTTTCATAATCTTTTCACTATGTTTCGTAATCGATGAAATTGACCCGATGAAGAAAGTGAAAGCTAAAAATGGTAAAGCAAAGCCAATTACATAAGAAAATGTATAAAAAATACCCATCGTCGGTTGCGCACTTGCCATAACTAAAATCGCAGCAAAAATCGGACCGATACAAGGTGTCCACCCTGCAGCAAAGCCTAAACCGACAAAGAATGTTCCAATATACCCGAGCGGTTTCTTGTCTGCTTGTTTACGTGTATCTTTCATTAGTGCAGGTATCTTTAGCCATCCTGCGATAATAAGTCCCATTAAAATAATAAATACACCTGCAATCTGTTGAATGAAAACGCCAGTCGGTCCATTTAACAGTTGCTGCAACCATTTCCCTAGAAATGTCGCTCCTACTCCTAAACTAATAAAGACGAGAGATACTCCCAAAAGGAAGAAAATAGAATGCGTCAACAACTTTTTACGTAATGAAGCACTTTTTTCTCCTTGTAACTCTTTCACACTAACACCTGTAATATACGATAAATATGCGGGGAAAATCGGGAGTACACATGGAGATAAAAATGAAAGCGCTCCTGCACCTAAGGCGACAAAGAGTCCTGCAATCGTTCCAAATTGTAAAAGTTCCATCCTTTACCTTCTTTCTTGCTTAATATAGATGTAACTAACGCTCACAAAAAGAAGGAGCGCAAAAAGAGGCGTCATTCGAAATTGTACAATCGTCACTAATGGCTGTACAGGAAAAATAACGAGTGAACCTAACGTCCATAAACTCATCGCCCACCACATTTTGTTCCATTCAGAACGTTTTTGAGGAAGTATTAAATAACTAATCATTACACTCGCAAGAACAATGTAGTACGGAAATGAATACATCGACTGTTGAATGAATAAAACATAACTTTCATAAATAAAAAGCGCTATAAATAACATATAGAAAAATGGTGGTATTAACGACAACACGTCTTTCTTCTTCCAAACACCTTCGATTGTTGCAATAAGAATAACAAAAATAAGTGCAAGGTAAAACGTATTCGTATCGCTCGGATAAGCAAGGATTGCTAATGGATCCTGTACGAATAAAGAAAAGTGACGAATAATTTTAATCGCCCACATCATAAGAACGAGTCGAATGATATGTCCTAGAATATCATCGACGATACGTTTTTTCACTTTTTTCGATTGCTCTGAGTGCAAATAGTAAAGAAAGGCTCCTACTATTCCTCCAATAATCATTGCTCCTAAACGCCAAACTACTGATTGTGTAACGATCAACAACTCCTTCTATTGAACAACCCTCACTTTTTCAAGTAAGGGTTGTTCATTATCTTTCATATTATTTTTCAAAACCACTACCAAGGACGTCACGGACATCATGAATGACGACGAAAGCATTCGGATCAACAGCACTTACAACGCTTTTTAATCGAACAACTTCCGGTTTATTAATGACGACATACAAAATTTCTTTTCGATTATCTGTATATCCTCCACGCCCATCTAAAATCGTAACTCCTCTTGCCATCTTTTGCATAATTTCCTGACGGATTTCTTTTTGGTTATCAGAAATAATTGTCACAGCTGTTCGGCGATTCAAACCTTCAATGACAAAATCAATAACACGTGCACCTATAAATACAGCAAGCAATGTATACATCGACTTTTCTGCCCCAATCACGAAATAACCTCCCGCAATGACGAGAAAATCAATGAGTAACATTCCTTTTCCAACTGACCATCCGAGCATTTGATGTCCTAGTTGTGCTAAAATTGCTGAACCTCCGGATGTCCCTCCTGCTCGAAAAATCATTCCGAGACCAATACCGACAAAAACTCCCGAGTAAATAGCAGCAAGCAATGTATCATTATGGGGAGTTGTGACAATTCCTTCTGTCCAAGATAAAAACAACGATGACAATACGATAACAACGATTGTATAAATCATCGTTTTTCGACCGAAAAATCGATACCCCACAACGAGTAATAATGCATTTAACACAAAGTTGACGATACCTGTCGACCATCCGAATAAATAGTAGGCGATAATCGTTAAACCGATGACGCCCCCTTCAGATAGTTCGTTCGGAAGTGAAAATGCAGTTACCCCAAAAGCAAAAAGAAAAGATCCGACAGTAAGTAGGATGGCTTCTTTTAATATTTTATTCATCCATATCCTCCTAACTGTCACTAAAATATACTCTTCGATTAGGCTATCACTTTTTCACCTAATTGAAAACCCTTTTAAACTACTACTAGGCTAAAGCCTAGTAGATTCCTAAGTACAGCGTTCTAACGAACGCTAATTGATTAGGCTATCCCCGTAGTCCCTACGGTTAGAAGTCTTTCAGCTTCTTTTTTCAGATTCTGTCCTGCGTTAGATACCAATCACATCGTGGTTTTTGATGATTTCAGTAGAGATTTTATGCAAGTAATCATTTCTAGCGTTTGTGATTTTTTCATGAATACGAGCAACTTTAATTCGTTGCTTATTCCAATTAGAACTACCTTTCTTACGTCTTGAAAGAATACGTTGTGCTTTTGCTAATTTTTCTTCTAATCTTCGAAAAAACTTAGGATTAGAATAGACAGTTCCATCTGAAAGAATCGCAAAGTCTTTCAAACCAACATCTACACCTACGGAAGAATTGGTTTTTGGTAGTTTTTCTACTTGGGTTTCCGCAAGTATAGATACGAAGTATTTGCCACTAGGGTTACGTCTGATGGTAGCATTTAAAATACGTCCTTCTATCTCACGACTTTTAGCGAACTTTACTAAGCCTAGTTTAGGTAATTTAAGTTTATTACCTACAACAGCGATGTTTCCATTCGTCTGTTTCGTAGTATAAGATTGTACTTTATTCTTCTTAGATTTAAACCGTGGTGCTTTATTTTGTTTCTTAAAAAACCTACTATATGCATCAGCAAGATTTTTAAG
>JASLGI010000144.1 GCA_030149685.1 Bacillaceae bacterium
GATCCTACGATATCTCCGATAAAAATGACTTTCATTTCATTCTCCTCTTTCCCATTAAAAAAAGGAGGTTCGTCCGAGACGAAACCTCCTCGTTTATTATTTTGCGTACTCGACGGCACGCGTCTCTCGAATAACGGTCACTTTAATATGACCTGGATAATTCAATTCTTCTTCGATCTGCTTCCGGATGTCCCGTGCCAATCGATGCGACGTAATGTCATCGATTTGATCAGGACGTACGATAATTCGTACTTCACGACCGGCTTGAATCGCAAATGATTTTTCTACACCTTCGTATGATTCTGCAATATCTTCTAAACGCTCTAAACGTTTCAAATAGTTTTCAAGCGTCTCACTTCGTGCACCCGGGCGGGCAGCGGATAAAGCATCTGCTGCTGCGACGAGTACTGCAATGACTGATGTCGCTTCTTCATCACCGTGGTGAGATGCGATACTGTTAATAACGACGGGATGTTCTTTATATTTGATCGCAAGCTCTTTACCGATTTGGACGTGACTTCCTTCGACTTCATGGTCAATTGCTTTTCCGATGTCGTGAAGGAGTCCCGCACGTCTTGCGAGCGTCACATCTTCTCCTAATTCTGCTGCAAGTAAGCCTGTTAAATAAGCTACTTCTACCGAATGTTTCAAGACGTTTTGTCCGTAGCTCGTACGGAAATGGAGACGTCCTAAAATTTTAATTAAATCAGGATGTAAGTTATGAACGCCGACATCGAATGTCGTCTGCTCCCCTTTTTCACGAATGAGTTCGTCGACTTCTCGACGTGATTTTTCAACCATCTCTTCAATTCGTGCAGGGTGAATGCGTCCATCCTGTACTAACTTTTCAAGCGCAAGTCGGGCTGTTTCACGACGGATTGGGTCAAAACCAGATAGGATGACCGCTTCCGGAGTATCGTCAATGATGAGGTCGATTCCTGTTAACGTTTCTAACGTTCGGATGTTTCGTCCTTCACGGCCGATGATGCGACCTTTCATTTCGTCGTTCGGTAAGTTGACGACCGATACTGTCGTTTCAGCTACGTGGTCCGCTGCAAATCGTTGTAAGGCGAGTGATAAAATTTCACGCGCTTTCTTCTCTGATTCTTCCTTCGCACGTTGTTCCGCTTCTTTCGTCATGACCGAAATGTCAATCGAAAGTTCCTTCTCAACGCTATCGAGGATGTATGATTTCGCTTCATCGCGCGTTAAACTCGCGATGCGCTCGATTTCAGACTGTTGAGTAACAACTAATTCTTCCGCCTTGCGTTCCATCTCTTCAATATGCTGTTGTTTCTTAGCGAGCTTCTGTTCAAGCTCCTCTAAGACTTCTTCTTTTCTGTTAAGGTTATCATCTTTACGGTCGAGCAATTCCTCACGCTGCATGAGTCGCGTTTCTTGACGCGCAACTTCAGAGCGACGTTCGCGAATTTCTGCTTCCGCTTCAGTTCTTAACGTGTGATTTTCATCTTTCGCTTCCAGTAGTGCTTCTTTTTTCATAGCCTCCGCTTCTCGCTTCGCCTCTTCGACGATGAGTGCGGCGGTATGCGTAGCACCCGTCACTTTGGATTCGTTCACTTTTTTATTATAAAAATAAAGGACAACTGCACCGACGATAAAACCGAGCAAAGCGGAGATGATCATGCCAGATGACAAATTGGTCACCTCCTCCTGCTTATTTTTCTGTTCAGTCGGCTCGTATATTAACGTTCAACATACTGCCAGTACATTGTATTGAGTATGAAGTAATACATTACAATTGTAACGATGTCACATAGTCATGTCAAGAATGGGAAATGCTCTTTTATATTATTTGGGCGTACTTTTGAACAGCCTCCTTACTAGCACTTCCAATGCTACATGAGAAGCATCCATCACTCCAGAAAGTTCGTTCCTTCCCAAAATGTTGAGAAAGGTACTCACTATGTTTTTGCCAGATTCTATAAGTTGTGAGTTGTTTTAGCAACCTAACTATTTCAAGAATACTCCATTTCGGAGAGTAACGAATTAAGACATGGATATGATCTTTGTCTACCTCTTATTCAATAATTTCCCAACCGTAATGATTAGAAATACATTCGATTTCGCCTTTCATTTCATGACCTACTTTTAATAGTAGCTTTTTCCGATACTTACAAACAAATATCAAGTGGCACATGAGTAAATGCTTACTGTGATTTTCAGAAACGTATTTCATCATTTACTCAAGCCTTTTCGTATTAACTCATATGCAGCACCAGAGAAACTTGAGATGTAATTTTCTTTTTGGTACTTTTCGATTTCTGCTACTAAATCTATTGGAAACTTAATTAGTTTAGGTACTCGCTCCAATCACCTCAGCACCTTCCTAGTATATTGTTGATATACTTACTAAATTTTTATATATTTTTAGTGTATGTAAAAAAGGAGGTGAAAAGCAATGCTTATTCACAAAGCGTATAAGTTTCGTATTTACCCTAACAAAAACCAAGAGGTTTTAATTGCTAAAACCATCGGTTGCTCTCGCTTTGTATTTAATCACTTTTTAGCCAAATGGAAAGATGCGTACGAAGAAACAGGCAAAGGGTTAACCTATACGAATTGTTCTTCCCAATTAACACAATTAAAGAAAGAATTGGAATGGCTAAAAGAAGTAGATAGTATCGCTTTACAATCTTCCCTTAAAAACCTTGCGGACGCATATAGTAGATTTTTCAAGAAACAAAATAAAGCGCCACGCTTTAAATCTAAAAAGAATAGAGTTCAGTCGTATGTTACAAAACATACGAACGGGAACATCGCTGTTGTAGGTAATAAGATTAAATTACCTAAGTTAGGTTTAGTGAAATTCGCTAAAAGTAGAGAAGTAGAAGGACGTATTTTAAA
>JASLGI010000175.1 GCA_030149685.1 Bacillaceae bacterium
ATCCGACGACAGTGACGTTTAAAAACGTACCAAAAGGAACGTATTATGTCGAAGCATCGCCGATTGGACAAGCAGCAGTCGGCCGATTAGAAAATTTAGAAGTCCATTCACATGACTGGGGTGTGTATGAAGTAAAAGAGAGCACATCTGTGACAGGGAACTTAAAAGAAGGAAACTACTTCGGGCCAGGAAAAGGAGAACTGGCACCAACGATTGCTATTGAAGGGTACGGTGCAGCAAAAGATGAAGAGAAAAAGGAGTACGTGACGACGACGACGTCGAAAATGTACCAACGGATTCAAGAACAAGAAACGATCATTGCGGGTGAGCACGGCTACTTAGTCGTTGCAGCAAATGGTACGTATACGTATGCGCCAAAATCGGACATTCGTTCCCTCGGACAAACGGATACGTTCGATTATAAAATTACTCATTTGAGTGGCAATGAGTCAAAAGCGAAATTGTCGTTTACGATCGGTGCGAACACGAAAGGAACGGACGGCATTGATGTCCTCGTAAGTAGTGCAGCTCAAGATGAAATAAAAGGTGGGAAAGGCTCGGATACGCTCGTTTATAACGTATTAAATGATGAGGATGCGACGGGTGGTAATGGGGTCGATCGTTGGATTGATTTCACATACGGTACGGTGACGATCGATTCTAACGCAGATCGTATCGATTTACGAGAATTGTTCAAAGGTCAGCCGATTACGAAGCAAAATATCGGACAGTACATCACTATGGAGAATGGGGTGATTTCCATTGACCGTGATGGGACAAGTCCAAAGTTTGATATGACAGCATTACTTCAGTTAGATGGAACAGATCACGAGTCAGTTACGTTGGAGCAGTTAATTGACAATGGTCAGTTACTGTATCGATGATGAATGTTAATAAAATAAAAGCGCAATAAAATGAAGAAACGTATGAAATCGCTCTTTGATTTCATACGTTTTTTATCATTCAAAAGAAAAAGAAGGATTTAAGTTGTTAATTATAGGAATATAATTACAAGACCTAGTACTTTATTCTATTAAAAATAAGATCATGTAAAAAAGGGTAGTACTCAATCAACTTTTAATTTTTAAATAGACAGTTTATACTAGATAGAGTAGAAAGAATAAAAATTGTATCGGAGGTAAGGATGATGAAAATTTCGAGGAGAAGGAATACCTTCCTATTAATGGGAATCCTATTAATGGTTGTTTTAGCACCACAATGGACCTATGCAAATAGTAACTTCAAAGATGTTCCAAAAACATACCGCGGTTATCAAGATATTCAATGGGGAACGAGTGAAGGCCTTATTAGTGGTTTTCCTGATGGAACTTTCCGACCGCAAGTAGCGATGACGGATGCTCAGTTTGCTCGTGTGCTATCGCGTTATGCATACGGTCTACCAGGATATTGGAAAACGGAACAAATTTACCGTTACTTAGATGGAACGAATGTTCAGTTGCCAGGAAGCAGTCGTCCGAATGTCAGAAACCAACCGATTCCTCGTATTGTCATCGCCCGCGCCTATTATGCCCTCGCTCATCCACATGTCCAGCAGATTCCAAATGATCAAACGGTCATCGACTGGATGTACGATGCTGGTTTAACGAAAGGAAAAGGAATTCACGCCAATAAGTATGAAGACTTTGGAAGTCAGGATGCGTTAACGCGCCACCAAGTCACAGCATTCTTTAGACGTTTGGCGACGGAACGGGTCGTTCGAACAGTTGGCGAATCGGCTCATAAAATCGCGGGATTGTCGATCGGCGAGCCAGCAGAAAAAGCGAAGTCATTGTTCGGCACACCCAATCGACGCGTCGCGAACGAACAATTGCTTCATTGGAACGTGCATCATTCCAATTACCGTTCGATGTTCGGATGGAGTGAAAAAGATGGAACCATCGTTTCTCTCTTTACGAGCTCACCGAGTTATCGTTCGACAAAAGGCATTCGAATCGGTTCCACTCGTCAAGAAGTAGAACGCGCTTTAGGTGCACCTGACACGTATGTTCAAGGAAAACGAGCGAGTTATGACGTAGATGGTGTGTACATTACATACTTTTACGATTTTCAACAGAAGCAACGTGTCGTCGGTGTCTTGATTCATTCAAAAGAGTTACACAACTACAAAAGTAACTTTTACCCGAAGTCGAATCGAGCGTTAGAAATGGCTCATGAATATTTAATGTTTGATCTTGTAAATAGTACGCGCGTCGAACACGGACTGCATATTTTAAAGTGGGATCAAAAGATGGCGGATTTAGCGTTACGTCATAGTACGGACATGAGTGATCGCAGCTATTTCAGTCATACATCCCCAGAAGGGCAGACGTTTGCGAACCGTCTTGCGACGATCGGCGTGAAGCCACGCCTCGCTTTAGAAAATATTTCAACAGGGTATATCGGTCCGATTTTCTCACACTTTGGTTTATGGAATTCACCAGGACATCGCGAGAATATCGTTTCCACTCGGGTCCCTGCTGTCGGAATTGGTGTAAAAGCCGGAATTACAGGTATTCCTTATTACACACAAAACTACATTCAATATTAAATCTAGATAAAAGACCTTCTTTTTTGAAATTTAAAAGAAGGTCTTTTTTTGATTAGGGAGGATAGAGGAGAAAGGGAGAAGTCTATGAGGGGAATGTCTTAACTTTTTGGAAGCTACGTTCCATAAAAAACACGTTTTTTTTTTAAAAATGAAGGTTTGAATAAAGAAATCGTATTCTTTTTTAAGAAATGTCTAAACTGTGAACGGAAGGATCATACATAGGCGATCTTCTAAAAAAGCTATAAAATGATAAAAAAATAATATTTTTTTGTGAATAACTAGTTCATAACGCATGATGGATATGCAACGATTAGGTCTAAAGATGACTTATTTTATTAGAAACAGATGAGAATATGAGATTATTTTACGTGTTATACGTACTAAACATTAAAAAAAGATTAAAAAAGAGTTAAAGAATCGAAAACGTCGTCCGATATACTTTTGTGAAGGGCGAGAACATGGAGTCAAAATGATTCAGAATGCCCGTATCTACTCATAATCGTTTGAAAAACGTAAAGGGTAGGGTCTTTAGGTTTTGAGATTATGAAAGATAAAAATTGAGGAGGATGAAGAGATGAAGAAACATAGTAAGTTGTTTTCAACAT
>JASLGI010000204.1 GCA_030149685.1 Bacillaceae bacterium
ATGTCCACGTACTTTTTGGTCTCCACCTGAACAGAATGCTTTTTCACCTTCACCTGTTAAAATGATAACACCGATACGATCGTCATCACGTGCACGTGAAAAGGCATCGATCATTTCCGCTGTCGTTTTCGGACGGAATGCATTGCGGACGTGTGGACGGTTAATCGTAATTTTTGCAATACCATTGTAAAGTTCATACTTAATATCTTCGTATTCACGAATTGTTTCCCAATTACGAGTCATTATGTAGTGACCTCCTTCAGTTAAGTCAGCTTTGAAAACTGCTTCTCTATTATTGTAGCAAAGACACGCGGTTTTTCCACATGAATTGCATGTCCAGTGTCAGGAACTTCAATAATTTCAATATTTTTATTTTTTTCTTGCATCTCTTTTGCAAGATTCACATATTTTTCATCCAGTGTACCAACGATACACGTCAACGGGACAGACAAGCTCTCTAACGCTGTCCACATCGACGGTTGGCTTCCAGTGCCTATCCCGCGTAAACTATTCGCTAAACCTTCTACGCGTTGATTTAAACGTTCCGATCGGATTTGCTCACGTTGAGCTAAAGGAAGTTTCTTTTGTGTGTGAAAAAGTGGGATATTCTCCCAAAAGTTAACGAATGCCTCAATTCCGTCTCGTTCTAAACGGGCTGCTAATCGTTCATCAGATTGACGACGAGAAACTCGTTCTTCTTCCGTTTGTAACCCGGGTGATGAACTTTCAACAATTAATTGTTTGACAAGAGACGGATACTTAACCGCAAAAGATAAAGCGATACGCCCTCCCATCGAATAACCGATTATACGGACTTGCTCCACGCGATAATGGCGAAGTATTTCTCGGATATCTTTCATTTGTTCTTCCATGGAAAAGCGCTCTATTTCAGCTGGTACTTCAGTCTGCCCGTGTCCGATGTGATCGGTTGCAATAATAAAGTAATCTTCTTCTAAGGCTTTGATAACTGTATTCCATGTGGCATGCGTCCCCGTAAATCCATGTAAAAAAAGAAGTGCTTCTTTTTTCGGCCTTCCGTACGTTCGAACAAAAGTATGAAGTCCTCGAATGTTCATGAATGAATCCCTTCTTCAATTGCCGCCCACAATGCGCGATGAGCTTTCACACTTTCTGGTCGACTCGTTTTTACTTCGATTATACGAAGAGGAGTTGTTTTTTCCTCTTGATATACGCGCTGAAACTCTTCAACTGTTGATACAGCGGCATAATCACTTTCATAAAGCTTCGCTAAATGCTCAAATGTCATCCCTGTCGGCGTACCAAAAAGTCGCTCGTAATGTGCTTCTATACTTGACTGCGGTAAGTAAGAAAAAATACCTCCACCGTCATTATTGAAAACGACAATCGTCAAATCGAGCGATTCATAACGTGAAATTAACAAACCATTCGTATCATGTAAAAATGCTAAATCTCCGATCAGTAAAGTTGCTGGACGCTGACGAGCTTTTTGGATACCGAGTGCTGTCGAAGTAACACCGTCAATCCCATTCGTTCCACGATTTGCATACAAACGAATATCTTTCGATGTTTTCTTCCAAAATGTATCGATATCTCGAATCGGCATACTGCTACTACTAATGAGATCTGAACCATTTGGCAACAGCTCTAACAATGTTTGCACATACTGCCCTTCATCAAATTGAGTAGGTTTGTACTCCGCCAAAGCTTCATGAGCTACTTCATTCGCTCGTTGCCACATTTCTAAATAACTTTCTTGATGATTCGACCACCCTTCGCAAAATACTGCTTCCGGTGGGGATTGAACGTGATATGTCGTAATATGAATCGGATCCCGATAAAATGCTGCTTCATCGAAAGTGATCGTTTCAGGACGAGCAGATGCTAAAAATTGTAACAGTGGTTTTGAAACGGGCTGCGCACCAAAACGAATGACGACGTCTGGAGAAACTTTTTCACAAAAAGCTTCACTTTTCAATAAAGCATCATACATATCAATTAAATAAGGACTATTTTCTTCTGTAACATTCGCTCGTAAATTCGAAAGGGGATCAGCTAGCACTGGCCAACCAAGTGTACGAGCAAATGTCCAAAATTTCTCTTGATCAAATGGTTCACCGATGTCTCCGACGACAACGATACCTTTTTTCGCTAATTCGACAACTCTTTTCAGTTCCTTTGCTTCTTCTTGAGGCAATTGAACAATTGGACGAACGTGCTGTACAGCAGAACGTGTCATTGGCACCTGATCTTCTAAATCAATCAATAATGGTTCGCGAAATGGGACGTTTAAATGTACTGGACCAATTGGTGCAGTCATCGCTGTATGAAGTAAACGCGTCGTTTGATATTGAACAAATCGCTCTGTTTTCTCTTCTCCATCAGCCAACGGATAATCAACACTAGCTTTCACAAAATGACCGAACATATTTGGTTGATGAATCGCTTGTGGCGCTCCGACCTCGCGCAACTCATGTGGACGATCTGCAGTAATTGCAATTAACGGTACACGAGCATAATGTGCTTCTGTAATAGCTGGCAAATAGTTAGACGCTGCTGTACCTGATGTACATAGTAACGCAACAGGTGTATGGTGAGCTTTTGCTAAACCGAGAGCAAAAAATGCTGCCGAACGTTCATCTACTTGTAGATGGACGTCGATATCATCCATCATTGCAAAAGCGTAAGCGAGAGGTGTCGAACGTGAGCCTGGACTAATAACAACACGGGTAACACCACTTTCATACAAAGTTGTTGCTAATTGCTTCACATAAGATGTTAATTGTTTACGATAATTCATCTACTCGGCCTCCAAGTGCTCGTAACATCGGGCGAAACTTCACCCATGTTTCTTCATATTCTGTCTGAACAGTAGAATCTTCTACTAAACCGCCACCTGCATATAAGTACGCTCGATTGTCATCGATCAACGTTGAGCGAATAGCAACAGCAAATTCTCCATCACCCGTTGCATCTGTCCAACCGATAGGTCCGGCATAAAAACCTCGATCCATCTGTTCATTTTCTAAAATCATATTTAATGCTATATCTGTTGGTACTCCACCTAAAGCAGGTGTCGGATGTAACTCTCGCACCCAGTCAAAAATAGAAACTCCTTCTTTCAATGTTCCTGAAACAGGAGTAAATAAATGTTGAATATCTCTAATCTTTAATAACTCTGGTGTTTGTGGAATATCGTACGCTGTACAATATTTTGAAACGACAGAACGGATCATTTGAACGACATAATCATGTTCAATCCGATTCTTTTTATCATTCCACAATACTTGCCCGAGTCGTTGATCTTCCTCTTCTGTCGCTCCTCGGCGAATAGAGCCAGCTACACAAGCTGATAATACTCGCCCTTTATTTACTTCAATAAGCCGCTCAGGTGTCGCTCCAATAAAATGACTCCCTTTTCGATGAAAAGCAAAGTGATAACTATTTGGCTGCTCTTCAGAAATAGCGTGTAACACGCTCTCTACCGGTATGCTTCCTTCAAATTGTAACTCTAATGCACGAGCAATGACGACTTTCTTCGCTTTATTTTGTTGAATCGCCTGCACAGTTTCTCTCACTGCTCGCTTATAATTATCAACTTGCTGTTCATGTAAAGTATGAGCCGGCACTTGTTGTAATTGAGGAAGCTTTACACTCTGAACAAATGTCCATAGTTGTTGCAATTCATCTAAACGTCGAGTGGTTTCTTCTTCAGTACCAATCGCATGAAAAGCAACAACCTCTTTGCCGTTTCGGCGTGTCCACTGAATCGCTGGAACGACAAAAGCAGCTGATGGGTAATGCTTCCATTCAGATCGAATCGTTTGTCTTGGATCAAATGAAAATCCGCCAAATAAAATAGGACGACTTTCTTCAGGAGAATGATGTTTTTCTAACAATCGTTGCCAAAGTCTTGATACGTTCGCATAACGACCATTTGTCTCATCATTCGTTTCGATCGTCACCATTTCACCAAAACCGACAAAAGCGAATTGTTCATCTGCACTCTCCCAATAAAAACGAGTATCATTAAAAACTTGTTGCGCTTTATGGAAAAGAGCTAAAGGCGACTGTTCTTTCGTCTCTTGGACGACAGATCGAAAGACGAATGTATCTCCTTCATCCTCCATTCTTTGTATCCATTCTGTACTCATGGTTTTTCCCTCCGTACTTTTTAAAGCCTATTCACTCTTTCTATTCTATCATATTCATGAAGTAACCGAGGTAAATTCACTTCGAACATTCCCCATTTTTCATTTTTTAGCGTACAATATAAGAGAAGTATTATTATGAAGGAGAGACAATTGTGTCAGAAGAATTACAAGTCGACAAAGGGTGGCGCGTTTGGTGGAAATTGACCCGCCCTCACACACTAACTGCATCATTTGCTCCTGTCTTTTTAGGAACAGCTATCGCGATCGTTTCAGGTTATCCTCTGCGTTGGGATTTATTTTTCGCGATGTTAATTGCTAGCTTGCTCATTCAAAGCGCAACAAATATGTTCAATGAGTACTATGATTACAAATTAGGTCTCGATACAGAGAAGTCCGTCGGTATCGGCGGAACAATTGTAAGAAACGGTGTAAAACCTAAAGTCGTTTTAAATTTAGCACTTCTTTTTTATGCTATTTCCGTCGGTATCGGTCTGTATATCTGTATAGAAACTTCTTGGTGGCTCGCAGTCGTTGGCGCTGTTTCAATGGCAATCGGCTACCTTTATACTGGTGGACCTTTCCCAATTGCTTATTCGCCATTTGGAGAAGTTGTTTCAGGCTTTGTCATGGGTATGCTTCTCGTATTGATTGCATTTTACATTCAAGTAGGCGATGTCACTACTTTCGCGATAATTTTATCGATTCCTAGCATGTTACTTGTCGCAGCGATTATGTTATCAAACAATATCCGTGATGTTGTACAAGATACTATCGGTGGCCGAAAAACTTTAACGATTTTAATTGGACGCCGCAATGCTATCCACGTATTAGCTGGACTATTTATAGGGTCGTACATTTGGATTACAGCTCTCGTACTCCTTCAAGTAATCACACCTTGGGCTTTACTTGTATGGATCAGCATCCCTAAACCAATACGAGCATTAAAAACGTTTTATACGTATGAAGATCCTTTAAAAGCGGCACCAGCTATGAAAGCAACAGCACAAACAAATACATTTGTCGTTATTTTATTAGGAATCGGTTTACTAATCGGTTATGCCTTTTAACTCAAAAAACACGTACTCTTCAAAAGAAGTGTACGTGTTTTTTCAATGCTATAATAGATGTTATTAAAAACTTACTTGGAACATTGGAAGAGCTCACAATTTGGTTCTATTTCAAATGTTGGGGTGACGAATACGTCACCCTAAATGAGACCCTATATTTTTATACTTATGACGTAATAAAATCTTTGCTCGGAAGTGATCAAAAGAACGAAAGCCGTAGGCTGCTCTTTTGATCACTTTCGTTTTGTTGTTTAATCCTTCTACAAAACCATTTGTATAGTCATAAACAAAGCTATTCAAAATCTCTGTTTGCCATCTTTTGAATGTCATCACTGTACGCTTCATTGGCTCACAATTCGATGCTAATACTTCTTCATACCAATCAATCAGACCTTTTTTCACTTCTGAAATATCTTCTGACTCCTTCGACTGATCAAACCACTGAACAAAAGACTCTTTCAACTGGTAGGCTTCTGTTAACTCTTCAGAATAGGATAAGTAGCGCATCAATTCTTTTCGTTTCAAAGGAGGCAAATTTCTTTTATACAAAACAGTACGTGAACGTTTGATACTTTTTCTATTATAAGCATGCCATGTCTTTTGAACCGTTCTTCGAACGGTGTCCAAGCTCCAATAGACATAGCGTACGAAGTGAAAACGATCGGCAATAATAATCGGTCGTTCTATCGCTTCTTCAATAGCGGCTCGGAATGAACTACTCATGTCCATTACAACAACTTCTACATTCCATCCGTAACGCTGAAAATAGCGTTTGATTGTATCTTTTCGACGATCTGGCAAAATATCAATCGGTTCTTTCGTTTCGGCGTTTGCAATTAATAATTGAAACTTACCAGCATCTGTATCTCCTTTATATTCATCAATCGCTACGTGACGCGGTAATTGTTTACGATGCTTTGTTTCTGAAATAAGTTGTTTAAAACGACGCATCACCGTAGGAATCGAGCAGCCTTGTTGTTTTGCTACTTGAGTAAACGTACCTTCTTGAGTCGTTCGAATTTGTACCAGTTGATTCCATTCTTTAGAATATCTCTGATAACGATCAACAAACTCTACATGTTCTGCAAA
>JASLGI010000008.1 GCA_030149685.1 Bacillaceae bacterium
CGGTGCGACGTATGAAGAACATAAAAACTTTGAAAAAACAGTAACGGTTGAAGGGACACATGAAGTGTTGACGAATACGTTGCGCTTTAGCCCGGGACTTCACCAAGCGCACATTGTCGAGCCACGCGTCGGCTTTCGTCCAAAAACGCCACACTCGATGCCAGTATTCGGCCAAGTGAAAGAAGTGCCGAATGTGTATGCGGCAAATGGTCTCGGAGCATCAGGACTCACTGCAGGCCCATTCGTCGGATTACAACTAGCAAAGCTCATTGCGGGAGAAACGCCAGATGTTGACCCAGATGACTATGCATTGTCGCTCGTATACAACAATGATGAGGAGGAAACAGAATGAAAATCGTTTCATGGAATGTCAACGGTTTACGCGCAGCGGTACGAAAAGGATGTCTCGATTTTTTTGAAGCGATCGATGCGGATTTTTTCGCCTTACAAGAAATTAAAATGCAAGAAGGTCAACTCGACCTCGACTTACCAGGGTATGAGCAATATTATCATTATGCCGAGAAAAAAGGATATTCGGGGACAGCGATATTTACAAAACATACGCCCATCTCTGTTACACGTGGCATGGATGAAAAACATGCAGCGAATGAAGGGCGTGTATTGACATTAGAGTATGAAGACTTTTACATCGTCAATGCGTACGTACCGAATGCGAAACGAGATCTTTCACGCTTAGAAGAACGACTTGCGTGGGAAGATGAAATGCGTACGTATCTAATGACACTTGACCGCAAAAAACCTGTCATTTATGTCGGAGATTTAAACGTCGCTCATGAACCGATAGACATTAAAAACGACCGAGCGAATCGTGGAAATTCAGGGTTTACGGACGAAGAACGTGCGAAGATGACCGAGTTATTAAATAGCGGATTTACAGATTCTTATCGCCATTTCTATCCGGAGAAAGAAATGTATTCTTGGTGGTCATATATGAATAAAGCGCGCGACCGAAATATCGGCTGGCGTATCGACTATATTTTAATTTCCGATCGCCTCGTTCCTTATGCTAAAGAAGCGCATATTCATACTGAAATACTCGGTAGTGATCATTGCCCTGTCTCATTAGTCATTGAGAAATAAAAGAAACCTAGCAATCAATGAATGATTGCTAGGCTTTTTTAGTCTTTTTTCGGAATGAAGTGGTCTGTATATTCATGACGTGGTAAAGCGATCGATAAATAACGGACGGCTTGTTGCACGTCTTCTGATTGACTCGCTTCATAAGCACGTATCGCTTCTTTTAATTGTTCTTCCGTACGAGCGCCGATTAACGCACTTGCAACTGTCGATTCTTCTAAAATAAAGCGTGTTGCGAGTGCTTGAGTGTCTTCGTGGATCGCTTCAATAATGTCGAGTGCTTCTTGTAATGCCGGGTCATCGAAACCGACATAACTATCAACTTCTTTTCTTCGCTTTTCAAGCTCTTTCGTCAGTAACCCTTTAGCGACACTTCCACGTGTGATAACTGAAGTTCCACTTTTACCGATTAGCGGAAATAATAATTCTGCGCGTCGGTCGAGCAAACTATATTGCATCATGACCGAATCAATAGCGCTATTTTCAATGAATCGATCAACGACATTCGGTCGAATAGAAGAAATTCCATACGCGCGAATGATACCTTCTTTTTTCAGTTGTTCGAATGCTTCAATCGTTTCTTCATACGGGTCTTCGATTGTCCCGCCATGTAATTGATAAAGGTCGATATAATCGATCCCGAGTCGGTGTAAACTATCTTTTACTCCGTTGATAATATGTTCTTTCGAAGGGTCCCATACCCAAGATTGTCCGTCCGGGTTCATTTTGTTCCCGACTTTTGTCGCTAAAACAATGTCAGAACGTTTCTCTTTTAATGCTTGACCGACGACTTCTTCATTGCGCCCTCCATCATACAAATCAGCTGTGTCAAAAAAACGAATCCCTGCATCAAACGCTGCATCGATGACACGTGCTGCTTCATTCGGGTCAGTTGAAAGCGACATTGTACCTAAACCAATTTCTGAAACATTCAGTTCACTGTTTCCTAATTGTCGAAACTTCATGCGTATCCTCTCCTTTCATCCATGATACAATGAAAGAAAATGAACATGCAAAGAAAAGGGGAATATTCGATGAAATTTGGCGAAGAACGAACGATTGAAAGAGAAACGATATTTGAAGGAAAAATTATCGATGTTCACGTCGATGATGTAACATTACCAAATGGTGGAACATCTAAACGAGAAATCGTCATGCATGGTGGAGCAGTCGCAGTAATTGCACTTCTCGATGATGATCGATTACTTTTTGTCGAACAATACCGTAAACCGATTGAACGGTCCAGTGTTGAAATACCTGCGGGTAAACTGGAAGAAGGGGAAGATCCGTTAGAAACTGCAAAACGTGAACTGGAAGAAGAAACAGGATATCGAGCAAAGGATTGGTCATTCGTTCAATCATTTGCGACATCCCCTGGATTTGCGAGTGAAATTATGCACATTTACTTTGCGCGAGAGTTATATGAGGTAGAAGAGCCATTAGCACCAGATGAAGATGAGTTCGTTCGGCTTTATCGTTTAACAGTAGAAGAAGCGGAGCAACTCGTAAAAGAAGAACGGATCTATGATGCGAAGACAGCATTCGCCTTGCTTTACGTAAAGGACTTTCTCCATTATAATAGAAAGAAGTAGAAAAATGATTTCAACATAATAATGATTATCAACATAAAGTTGTCGATGAAAGAAGGAGTTTGACTGTTATGCAAAAGCGTACTAATG
>JASLGI010000009.1 GCA_030149685.1 Bacillaceae bacterium
CCTTTTTGTTCTCGAAATGTGAGTGTCAATACTTTTTTTCGTTCACGTTGTAATAACCAACGGATGAAACTTCGATCTTGGATGAAACGATCCGCTAAACGCGGTACGAAAAATACAATTTTCTCCCACATTGTTCTCACCTCTCCTCTTTTTTTCTTCTTTTATTATGCGCAAAGAAAGAAAAAGAAGAAGGAAAATGAACAAATTGGCGATACATAAGAAGTGAACATCATTTTTTGATTTTTCATTCAGTTTTTATTACAATATTAGTAAAAAAGGAGGGGTTGTAGTAATTACGTGTGAACAGTTTCAAAAATGAATGATTGATCATTGAAGATGAGGTGATCGCCATCTGTTTTGGAGCACAATTTCGAGAGTATAGGGAAGAATATTTAAATATTCGTCAATCTGAAGCAGCACATGCTTTACATATCGATCCAAAAACTCTATCGAACTATGAATTGAGAAAGCGCGCTGTTCCGATGGAGCTCTTACCGAAATTCAAAGAAGTGTTCAATATTCCAGACGATTACTTTTTAGCGATGGTTTTATGCCGCCCTTTAAAACACGTTCGGTATAAACCTCAAATGTATATCGATTATACAAAGGAAACACAAACTCGATACGTTTGTCAGCTCATCGAACAATATCAAGAGTTTTTGGAACGTAGCCCGGAATTACGTGAGCTATTGTTATTGCTGAAAAGCTTACCTGATTCTTTGCAGGAACGGTTGTTACATATTTTTAAACAACAACTCCTTTTTTGCCAAACCGTCGCTTTCCAAAAAAATCATACTTCTCCTCCTATCCAGGAGAAGACGTAGAAAAAGAGAACCGGTAACTTTTTCGTTACCGGTTTTTTTACGTTTTTTTCGAAAGGAGCGATTGCTTTTTCCGTTTCTTCGCTGTTTTCTACGTTTTTATTGTCGTTTTTCCCTTATTCCATGTATAATTGAAAGAATGTACTTCTTTGATTGAGGAGAGATTTGAGATGACTGAACAACGGATTCCGAAAATGTATGAAGCTACCGTCAGATCACAATGCGAAAAAATTTTTAAACAGTTAGATCCATCGAATACGAATGATCGTCAAATCGTGCAAGAAGCGTTGCAACGATTTCGTCGGCATTCATTTTCGATTTTATTCATCAATGAACAAACCGGTTCGATCGTCATCCAAGACGATGAAAGCGCACTGAAGCTTTCGTTAATTGACGATTTGCCATTTACACCGATTGATGATGCAAAAGCGTTCGGATTTTTCTTATTCGTCTATGCCCAATTTGATTCTGTACAAGAAAAAATACGAGAGTGGAAAGAAACTGGAGACCCGTTTTCTTTATCACTCGAGCAGCGAACACCGGATCATTGGATTCAAGTATTGCGCCACGTGACTGAACCGCTGCGTACGTTTTCGATCGATGATGCGCCGCATTTATTTTTACACGAAGCGGAACAAATTCGTAAGCGCTGCATCCCTCTCATGCCGTATGAGTGGGAATGGCAACCGATTTTCACTTTATATTTTTCACTCATCCGACTCGATGCGAGCGTGCAATATATTGACGAACAACTAGCGACATTGACAGAAGACGAATCTTACGATTATTGGCAACTATCCAATTGGCTTGAACGCGAACAAGCGATGATTGAACGAGCAGTCGAAATGTTAAACAAACAGCCGCGCTTGTTTGAAACTGATCCTTTTTTCGATGCGTTTATTCCACTTCTTCATACGTTTGCGATTGAACAAACACCGCTCTTTTCCGTTCGTTTTCAAACGTATGAATACGTCTGGACGCATTTATTTACACAACCGGAGCGCCGTCTTGCCGAATATGAAAAATTACAACAGTCGGATGCGATTGATGCGCCGTTTTTCTTACTCTTTTTCACACAATTTTTCGATACGACGACATCTACTCATGAAAATGATTGGATTGAACGTTTGTCATTCGATGCATTTGAACGGGTATTAACATTTGCAAAATATGCAGAAAGTGAAGGAGTCGATGAATGGGTCAAAGCGTGTGCGACGTTTATCGAACGTCACTACGAAACATTTATTCGAGAAAGCGACCTCCCTCATCATCAAATCATCGCACTCATTGAAACGATCGACGATTTATTTGACAGTGCCGGTGTACCGACTGAAACGCGCGAGCGATTGTTTCAACAATTTCAACCGTATAGTTTTTCGATTTACGCTCGATTTTTAATGAGTCATCACCGCTGGAGCGATTGGGTCGCTCTCATGCATGCGGCAGATCTTTCGTATGTCGAGATCAATAAGAGAGAATTGCAAACGGTCGAAAAACATGCACCTCGTGTTTTATTGCCTCTTTTTCATCGGTTCGTTGAAGAAGAGATGAAAGAACGTACGCGGCCGCATTATCAACAAGCTGTGCGCTTTTTAGAAAAAATGCGGGAACTTGCAGAGGCGAGTGCGCTTCACGATTGGTGGAACCGTTACATGGATACGTTGAAAAACCGTCACGCGCGATTACGAGCATTTCAAGAAGAATTAAAGAAAGGACAAGTGTATACGTCATGAACGACAAACAACTTTTACAAGTGTCATTACGAAAAGATGGACTCGCGATTCATTGTCACGGGTGGCTTGAAGGAGAAGCGCTAGAACAAAACGATTTACGTCACCTCCTTTTTTTCGATGACTTTGAAACGTATTTCGGACAGACGTTAAGTGGGCGAAAGGAGCGACTAACGATTCCTTTATACGATGCGATTCGTCGACTCGGCGAGTGGCAGCATCCGTTCATTACGTTAACAGGGAAAACGACGACCGATGACACTTTCCTTCAAAAACTTGCTCAGCTCGCAACATTTTGGGACGACGATGCGACGTGGCAATCACTCGCACTTGCAGACGACGGTTCATTTTATTTCACGTTTGAAGAAAGTGAGCTTTTATCTGCATTGATTGAAGGAGAAGCGCGTCGGCACGGATTTACGTATGAAGACCGACAAGCGCTCTTACCGTATTTACAAACGTACGGCTGGCAACCGTCGCGCCAGACACCGATCAAAGTCGCACTCCGTTTGTCAGAGCCGGAAACAGACGACGAGCTGTGGACGATCGAAACGGTCATTCCTGAACGAGACGGCTCGTATTGGACACCGCCGAAAAATAAAGTACGTGTTCCGTTTGAACAAGTGCTTCCTAAGGCGTGGGAGCCGTATGGAGAGTTTATCCGGTCGCAACAGCGCGAGATGCAACAGCTCGCATCGACATTAACGATTCCGATCGATCACTTTTATCAAGAAAAGTTGAGCGATGAAGCAGTGCATACGTTTTTAAAGCACGATTTAGCACTCCTTCGAGCGTTTCATTACCCGATCATTTTACCGAACTGGTTGCGCCAGTTGTCGGAAGCGAAAGTGAGCGTACAAACAGAAGCGATGGCTGCGACGAAATCGGTTGCAAGTTTCGATGATATTATCGACTTTCGTTGGAATTTTTCAGTCAATGGGGAAGCGATCGATGAGGAGACGTTTTCAAAAATTGTCGCGAGTAAACGGTCGTTTATCCAATTTCAAGACGAGTGGTTTTATGTCGATACG